>CAJXXD010000024.1 GCA_913062835.1 uncultured Gammaproteobacteria bacterium | reverse complement strand
ATTCGCCAGCACGCATACCAACGACAAAGCACAAACTGTGGGTGTCGAAGAGTACATCGGTCGTATGATCGAAGGACAGAAAGACATCTACTATCTGGTCAGCGAAAGCCACACCAATGCACTTGGCTCACCGTATCTAGAAGCCTTTAGAGCCCGTGGAATCGAGGTGTTGATCCTGTCTGATCGAATTGATGAGTGGCTGATGGGTCACCTACAGTCATTCGAAGATCGCCAGTTCGTGGATGTCACCCGCGACGGGTTGGAATTGCCAGGTGAAGGCAAGGACGAAGAGAAAGAGCAAAAGAAAGAAGCCAAAGAACACAAAGAGTTGATCAAGCGCATGAAAGAGGCGTTGTCTGATGAAGTATCCGATGTAAAACCCTCTGTACGTTTGACCGATTCCGCTGCAGTATTGGTGTTGACTGAGCAGGATTTGGGGCCGCAGATGCGGCAGATCATGGAAGCCGCGGGCCAAGCGATTCCGACGTCTAAACCCATTCTCGAGATCAACGCCAATCATCGGCTATTGACTCGGCTCGAGGCTGAGCGTGATGACCAACGTTTTAAAGAGTTGGCTCGCCTGGTGTTCGATCATGCGCAGTTAGGCGCCGAAGGGAAGCTTGATGACGCCCCTGGCTATTTGAAACGTGTAAATGCACTGTTGACTGAGTTATCTGGATGACGCGAAAGGGATTACTGCCATTGCTGTTTGCCTCGTTGCTGACAGCATGCGCAGTGCCCGTCAAAGCGCCTGAAGAGCTCCGTAATCTCGCCAAAAGCGACACGGCTTTTTTTGTGGAAGCCGTTCGTGGGTCAGTCGACGACAATCTTGCTCTATTGATGCAAAAGCTGTATCGGCGGAATCCGGTGCAATTGCCAGCCGGGGTCACCGTTGAAATGCGGATCGTTCAACTAAGGGCGCCGCGTCTGAACCTTCAAGAATTTGGCAATCCCCAACCTGATGTTTTAATTCGCCGAGCGTTTGAGCCCAACTTTTCGGGCGACCGCGTGTATGCCCTGGTGGCCGGGCTTCAATCGATGGTAAATCATGCATTTGATCATCGCCGAGAGTTCTTGTTACTCGATGATTTACCCACCGCGCAGTTCGTCTACAACGCGGCACGAAATATCGAAACAGCGTCTTATCTGTTGCGCGTTAAGGTAAACGAAGCAGGCGAGCCGCTAATCTATGCCGATGGCATCCAAGATGGGATCGTGAATGCCTCCTTCTCACAACTGCTAGGGGAGATGATCGGGCTTCAGGATGCCTTATCGGTGGCGCTAGCGAAAAAGGACCAACGCACCCTAAACGCGGTCGCTCGGGGTGTCGCCTCAACGGTCTTTTTACCGGTCGGTTTCTAAGAGCGTGACATCGCGAGTCTCTGGCCACACTTCAAGCATCTCCTGATAAATTTCAGGGCCTGCAGCCAGCGTGGGCTGAGGTTCGGTTCGCCAATTAGGGCTCGCTAAATAATCGCTAACCACCGCGCCGGCCTCTTTGGCAATCAAGAGCCCCGCTAAAGCATCCCACGGCTTTAAGTGTTGATCGAAGACCGCATCCAGACGGCCCTGCGCTAAGTCGCACAAAATCAAAGCGCCTGCGCCGGGTTGACGCATAATGGCGCCAGCCTCAAGTGCTGCGTTAATGCGTCCTGAGAGCTCTCCGGCGGTCAGTTTGGAGGAGTGGCAAATACCCACCAGCCCCTCGGAAAAACGGGCGCGCCATGCGGATCTTAGCGGTTGACCATTCAAGGTGGCGCCTTGACCTCGCGCTGCGGCATATAAATTGTTGTGGATTGGATCAAAAATCCAGCCGGCCACCAAGACATCGTCTTCAACCAAAGCCAAGGTTGAGCAGAAATAGGGCAGCCCGCGAACAAAATTGGTGGTGCCGTCAATGGGATCGATCACCCATTCACGTGGCGCGCGACTGACGGCACCTTCTTCCCCTAAGAATCCGTCGTTTGGAAACGCGTCAGCAAGGATCTCGACAATTTTGGCTTCAACCGCACGATCTGCTTCACTCACATAGTCTTGGGGACCTTTGCAATCGATTGTCAGCTGTTCACGATTATTGAAATACGACAGGGCCAACTCGCCGCCTGCGCGAATTGCCCGTATTGCCACCTCAGACGTATTCATTTTTTTCCCCTACACTGTCCGTCTTTACCCAGAGTTCATGTCTGTGAGTGCATTACCCGAAGCCACCAAACAAAGCATCCAACTGTTGTATCGAGATTTTCTCACAGCCCGAAGCTTAAAACCGCGCCTGGGCCAAAAAGAAATGGTGGCTGAGGTCGCGCGTGTGCTTTCTCGGATTGGAGATCAAGGTAAACCGCCGATTGGCTTCATTGAGGCCGAAACCGGTACCGGAAAAACACTCGCCTACCTAATTGGTGCGTTGCCGGTGGCCCTGGAGCGGGAAATGCCCTTAGTCATCTCCACCGCCACCGTGTCTTTACAGAGTCAGTTGATTGAAAAAGATCTACCGGATTTAGCGGCAGCCACCGGGCTAGTGTTTACATGGACCCTCGCCAAGGGACGGCGTCGGTATTTGTGTCCGGCACGTTTAGAGTCGGCCATGGACGCAGACAGCCAAGGCGAAGCGCTATATCCCGACGAACTGATCCTCGTATTAGACGGCTCAGACCGAGACCAGATCGAAGGACTCAGTCAAGCATGGGTTACCGGTCAGTGGAAGGGCGATATGGACGATTACCCAGAAGCCATTAGTGACCCAGTCCGCACTGCGATAACCACCGACCATCGCAGATGCCAGGGTCGCCAATGCGCGAGTTTCAATCAGTGTCCGTATTTTACGGCGCGGGAAACATGGCTCGCTGCGGACGTCTTGGTAGTCAATCATGACCTGTTATTGTCCGACTTAAAGCTCGGTGGGGGTGTGGTGCTGCCCCCGTTGGAAAAAACGGTGTTGGTGGTCGACGAAGCGCATCAGCTCCCTCGCATCGCAGCCGATCAATTCACAGCCCAGGTTCGGATCGCACAATGTTTAGGCGCCATTAAAAGTATCGAGCGCATGGCTCAGAGCCTGCTTGGGCTGTTACCGGAGTCGCACAAAATACATAAAGATTTGTTGCGATTGGGGCCATCATTGGTGGATCTAGGCCATCACATTGCCGATTGGGGCCGGCAGACTCTCGATGCCCTAGGGCAACTAGAGGCCGATCGTTTTACCAGCCAAGGCGGCGGCTCGCGCTATCGATTGAGCCTCGACGAACAGTTTCCCTGGCCCGGACCGGGACTGACCGACATCAGCGAATCGCTCACGCGCTTAGCACGCGTACAAGAATATTTGAAAGGAATAACAGAGTCGGCGGATGAGCCGATTCAGAGCGACCAAGCGGAAACCCTTGCCAACCAATGGGCGATTGCTTCAGCTCGGCTTGAGCCGTTGCCGCATATGGCGCGCGTGTTTTCGACCGCCGCCCAAGACGGTGGCGATGCGCGCTGGATCCGGGTTGGGCAGGATATTCGGTACGCCACGCCGGATGATCCCACGGATATTGAATTTTGGGCCAGTCCAATTACCCCGGCCAAGAGTTTACGCGATATTTTATGGGGGCGGGTGGGCGCAGCCATCCTGACTTCTGCCACCTTGGCGCATCAAGGCCGTTTCGACTCTCCAGGCGAAGCCTTAGGGATCGATGGATTCTCCAGTCGGATTGTCAGCGGTGTGTTTAATTACGCGCAACAGGGCACGCTCTGCGTGCCTGACGAAGCAGGTGATCCTCGCGATGAGTCCGCTCACAGCCAGCGGGTCGCACGTTATATAGCCAATCGCCAAAATTCGAACTTGGGGGTTTTGGTTCTATTTACGAGCTGGCGACTATTGAATCTGGTCGAGGACCTGTTGTCCTCAAGCTGTCTAGATCAATGTCTGATACAAGGGCAGTTGCCTCTGGCGGAGCTTTTGAAGCTGCATCAATCTCGACGCGCCGAGGGTCAAACATCGATTCTATTTGGCCTTCAATCCATGGCGGAAGGTATTGATTTACCTGGCGATTTAGCCAACGAGGTGGTGATTACGCGCTTACCATTCCAGCCTCCCGATGATCCGCGCGAAGCAACGTATGCGGAATTCCTCAAGCGTCAAGGTCGAGACCCCTTTGCGGAACTGGCGTTGCCAGCAGCGACCATTCGTCTTCGTCAGGCGGTAGGGCGCTTGATCCGATCGGAGACCGACACAGGTCAAGTAACGGTGCTTGATCGCCGTTTGGTGAATACCGCTTGGGGTCGAAGCCTGTTACAAGCATTACCATCGTTTCATTTAGAGGACTGACCCCCATGACACAAGTCGCTATCGTTGCCGCGAAACGCACCGCGGTCGGAAATTTCTCAGGCACACTTGCGGGCACATCTGCGGATGCACTCGGCACGGCCGTGATCCAACAATTATTGAAAGACACCGGTGTCGCACCGGATACCGTGAGCGAAGTGATTCTTGGGCAAGTACTGTGCGCTGGCCAGGGGCAGAACCCAGCTCGAAAAGCGGCGATTAATGCAGGCTTGCCGGACACTTGCCCCGCGATGACGATCAATAAAGTGTGCGGGTCTGGCCTTAAAGCGGTCTCATTGGGTGTCCAATCAATTCTCTGCGGTGATGCAGACATTGTGATCGCGGGCGGGCAAGAAAATATGAGCCAATCAGGCCACGTCATGCTCGGCTCACGGGACGGTGTTCGCATGGGCAATGCATCGTTAATCGACACCATGCTCAAAGACGGGCTGACCGACACCTTTGGTGGGTATCACATGGGTGTCACCGCTGAAAACGTGGCAAAACACTTCGGTATTTCACGCGAAGAACAGGATGAGTTTGCCGCTGCCTCACAACAAAAGGCATCTAAGGCTCGTATGGAAGGGCGCTTTAAGGACGAAATCGTGCCCGTTGTAATCCCTCAGCGTAAAGGCGATGCAATTGTATTCGATACCGATGAATTTATTCGGGATGGCGTGACCGCCGAGGCGCTTGGAAAGCTACGTCCTGCATTTGATAAGGAAGGTACTGTCACCGCAGGCAATGCATCTGGAATCAACGATGGCGCGGCGGCTGTCATGCTCATGACGGTTGAGCGCGCAGAGTCACTTGGCCTACCGATTTTAGCCCGGGTTAAGGCATATGCATCCGCAGGTGTTAGTCCAGAACTCATGGGGACCGGTCCGATCCCAGCGACCGAGGCTTGTTTGAAAAAAGCCGGCTGGACGCACGAGGATCTCGATCTCGTTGAAGCCAATGAAGCTTTTGCCGCTCAGGCGATTGGGGTCAATAAAGGCTTAGGATGGGATACGTCCAAGGTGAACGTAAATGGTGGCGCCATCGCCATCGGTCATCCGATCGGAGCCTCGGGATGCCGTGTGTTTGTATCCCTGATTCATGAAATGATCAAACGCGATGCACGCAAAGGGTTGGCGACCTTGTGTATTGGGGGAGGCCAGGGGGTTGCTCTAGCAATCGAACGCTAATTAGTCGGAATGATGGTCCCTCGTGTACACTCTCGCTTTCGATGAGAGGCTACGAGGGATCATGACTGAATCGAACACACCCACTTTGTGGGATCCGGCTTCATTTGATGTGCCGGCTGAAGAGGGTAAAACCCGCTTCCACGACCTAGACCTTCCCAAAGCGCTGATGCATGCCATCGCCGACCTTGGCTTCCGTTTTGCCAGTCCCATTCAAGCCGAAGCCTTGCCTATCGTACTGGATGGTGAAGACATCGTTGCCAAAGCCCAAACCGGGACCGGAAAAACCGCTGCTTTTTTGATCTCTATGATCGATACCTTTTTGCGCGAGCCATTGGATGGCAAGCGTCGGACAGGCACACCGCGGGCACTGATTTTGGCACCAACCCGAGAATTGGTGGTTCAGATTGCAGCCGATGCTGAAAATCTGTGCAAGTACACCGGATTGTCCGTGGTTACGATTGTCGGAGGCATGGATTATCAAAAACAACGCGACGATCTGCGTGCGGTTCCCTGTGACATTATGGTCGCCACTCCGGGTCGGCTAATCGATTTCTTGGGCCAAAACGAAATCAATTTGCGAAAAACTGAAGTGTTAGTGTTGGATGAAGCTGACCGCATGCTTGATATGGGATTCATGCCTGACGTGCGTCGCATCGTCAGGGCGTGTCCTCGCAAGGAATTGCGTCAAACCATGTTATTTTCGGCGACATTCACGCCCCAGATTATCGAGCTCTCAGAGCGCTGGACCTTTGACCCGACACGGATCGAAATTGCCCCTGAACACGTCACAACCGACCGCGTTGAGCAGATTGTCTACATCACAACCCACGATACCAAGTATCAACTGCTGAAGAATCTGATCGAAACACGGGATTTGCATAAGGTGATGGTGTTTGCCAATCGTCGTGATCTCTGTCGAGACTTGGTCGACCGCTTGATTAAAGACGGGGTCGACGCGGCTCTGCTCAGTGGCGAAGTGCCTCAACGTAAGCGAATCCAAACACTTGACCGCTTTAAAGAGGGTAAGACCCGTGTTTTGGTTGCCACCGATGTGGCTGGCCGCGGCATCCATATTGATGGGGTCGGACACGTGATCAACTACACGCTGCCGGAAGATCCTGAGGACTATGTGCATCGCATTGGGCGGACAGGTCGCGCAGGCGCTGAAGGCACTTCCATCAGTTTTGCCTGTGAAGACGACTCGTTCTTGCTGCCCGAGATTGAGGCCTTTATCGGACGGTCTCTGCCTTGCCAGCAAGCCCCAGAGTCTCTTATCGACGCGTAACGATGCCCAACGTTCGTTGGTCACATCCGTATCGATCCCTGCCAGAAGAACGGTTCTGGCATTCGGTGGTGCCGACACCGCTTGAAAATCCGCGTTGGGTGGATTGGAACCCAAGCGTGTCCAGACTGCTCGGAGTGGACGAGCTCGCGACTCGAGCGGATAGTTTAGCGGCCTTTGCTGCAGGCACACCGCTCCCTGAGTGGCAGCCATTAGCCCAAGTGTATTCGGGCCACCAGTTTGGCCAATGGGCAGGGCAGTTGGGTGATGGTCGAGGTCTGTATTTGGGCCAGACCACCTACAACGGAGACTGTCGTGAGTGGCACCTGAAGGGGGCAGGGATGACGCCATATTCCCGCATGGGTGACGGGCGCGCAGTCCTTCGTTCCAGCATTCGAGAATATCTTGTGGGTGATTACATGCACGCGCTCGGTGTGCCTACGACGCGGGCACTGGCGCTGGTCGAGAGTGATACTCCGGTGCGGCGGGAGTCTTGGGAAAGGGGTGCGACCCTCTGTCGCATTGCGCACAGTCATCTGCGTATTGGCCACCTCGAACACTTTTATTATCGAAATGAGCATGACGCACTTCGGACAATGCTTGAGTTCTCCATCAACCAACTAGACTCAGACTTGCCAGAGGACTCAACGCGACCGCTTCTATTTTTTGAGCGCGTTCTGGAGCGATCTGCGGCCTTAGTGGCCGCCTGGATGGCCGTGGGCTTCGTGCATGGCGTGATGAACACAGACAACACGGCACTGTCTGGTGAAACCTTGGACTATGGGCCTTATGGATTTATCAGCCACTGGGATCCGGAGTTTGTGATCAATCACACAGATCATACTGGCCGCTATGCATACGGACAGCAACCGAGCGTGATGTATTGGAACATGGCCCGACTCGCTGAAACGCTAACGCCCTTTGTGGAAATTGACGACCTAAAGGCTCTGTTGGATGGCTTTCCGGCGCGTTACCGATCAGCCTACGGCGCGGAAATGGCGGCACGCCTCGCCGTCGACCCATCTCATCCCGATTTAGATGCCTGGGTCTCTGATGCACAAACCCTGTTTGGCCAAGCAGGACGCTATTATCCGGAACTGTTTTATTGGGCATTGCATGATCAGGAAGTGTTCCTAAGCTCTATGACGCCATCCGACCCCCTAGCGCGAGATCTCCATCAGCGTTGGCAAAGCATGCATGAATCCAAACGGCTGGAGACAGCCCGTGAGAGAGCGCCGGCTTGGATGCTCAGCCATTGGTTACTCGATGCCCTCATTACACGAGTAGAACAGGGTGAGACAGAGTGGGTATCCGCTATCCGAGGGGCCATCGAACAGGGAATCTCAACACAGTCTGACGCGGCCTCTGAGTTGGGTGGACATCCGCCAGCGCCGACTGAAGCCTTTCATTTAAGTTGCAGTTCATAAGGATAAAAAGATGCGTGTTGCAGTGGTTGGATCTGGAAGTTTTGGGACCGTATTGGCGGACATGGCCGCCCATAACGATTGCGAGGTCCGTATTTATGCCCGTCGCACGGAAACCGTGACCGAGATAAACGAGTCGCACAGCAATCGCCAATACCATCCCGGGCTCAGTTTGCATGAGTCCATTAAAGCCACGAATGACTTGGCTGAAGCGGTGTTTGAGGCCGATTTAGTTTTACTGTCGGTTCCATCCAAATCCATGGATACAGTCTGTGCTGAGCTGCGCTATTTAATCGGCTCTGACGTGGCTTTGTTATCGACCACCAAGGGGATTCGCGAGCAGGGATTTAAGTTGATGAGCGAAGTCATCAGTGAACATCTGCCGAATAATCCCGTTGGGGTGTTATCGGGGCCCAATCTGGCCCATGAAATTGCACAACGCCATCTCACTGCCTCGGTTGTCGCGAGTCGCACTCCCAGGGTGCGTGAACTCGCACGGTGTGCTTTTGCCACCAAATACTTTCGACTATACAGCTCTGAGGATCTCATCAGCGTCGAATTAGGCGGCGCCCTTAAGAACATTTACGCAATCGCTTCAGGATTGGCCGATGGCTTGGGTGTAGGTGAAAATACCAAAGCCCTGTTGATCACCCGGGCCTTAGCTGAAATGTCGCGATTGTCTAATCATATGGGCGGCAACCCGCTAAGTTTTTTGGGTCTTGCCGGTGTTGGAGACCTTTATGTGACCTCAATTTCACCGTTGTCCCGAAACTTCAGAATAGGCCGGGCGCTGGCCGAGGGCATCGATCTCACGGAGGCGGAGCATGCGCTGGGTCAAGTTGCAGAAGGGATCAATACTCTGAGGCTGGTCCACGCTAAATGTGGTGAGCTTGGGATTGTGATGCCGATCTTGGATGCCTTGTATCAAGTGATCTTTGGCGGGAAGCCGGTCCGGCAGACCGCATTGCAGATGATGCAAGCGGCCCACACGTCTGACGTTGAGTTTTTGATGCCCG
>CAJXXD010000023.1 GCA_913062835.1 uncultured Gammaproteobacteria bacterium | reverse complement strand
ATGTCCAGATTGGTGTGAAATCGACTGCGATTGTCTTTGGCCGATGGGACCTGGTCGCGATTGGCGTGTGCCAAGGAATCGCTCTCACCGCGTTTGCAGGCGCATTTTGGCTTGCGGGTGCCTCATTCTTCGCAGGGTTAGGCGCAGTCGGAGCCCTAGGATTCGCTGTCCACCATCAGTATCTGGCACGAGGTCGAGACCGCGAAGGATGCTTCCGAGCGTTTCTTCAAAACCATCGCCTGGGTGCGGCCTTGTTTACCGGGCTCTTATTAGACACGCTGTGGCAACTGACCCAGCTGTAACAAAAATGTCATAATCCTGTGGTTTCATTCAATGTAACGAAATCCTAAGGGCACTCCATGACACAGCAACCTTCTCGACGCGTCCTCATTGTCGATGATGAACCGGCTGTGCGTGAAATGCTGGCTGTAGCACTCGAAATGGCCGGATTCGAAGTCCGAGAAGCGGAAAATGCTCAAGGTGCGCTGGCTGAAGTCGCCTCACGTATTCCAGATCTAATGCTAATCGACTGGATGATGCCCAATGTCTCCGGGCTTGAGCTCTGTCGTCGGTTACGTCGTAATCAGGATACGGCCGATATCCCGTTGATTCTGCTGACCGCACGGGGCGAAGAGGACGCGAAAATCACAGGGCTGGAAGTGGCCGATGATTACATCACCAAACCCTTTTCACCCCGTGAATTGGTTGCTCGTCTGAAGGCCATCTTGAGACGGACCACACCCAAAGGGGTGGAAGAGCCGGTTGAATTCGACGGTCTTCGGTTGGACCCAGTTGGGCAGCGCGTGACCAGTCAGGGCGTGCCTCTGACACTCAGCCCCATCGAATATCGAGTCCTGCAATTGTTTATGACACACCCCGAACGGGCCTTTAGTCGCGGTCAATTACTGGACCGTGTTTGGGGTGGGGATGTCTATGTCGAAGAGCGGACTGTGGATGTTCACATTCGGCGCCTTCGAAAGGCACTGGGCGCACGTCACGAAAATCTGATTGAAACCGTCAGAGGGACTGGCTATCGCTTTGCCCCTCTCAACGATGGCCAAAGCCAAGCCGGCTAACGAATTTCGGTCACCAAGCCAGCTTCGGATTGGCGCCTCACCTCTTCATCCAAATCCAGTGCCATCACCGGATCGTCGCTCAATTGCGTGCCCTGAAAATCCAAAATCAACCGATCGCCTTTAACCGAACAACGAGGATCAGGCGCAGTATGCCGACCTAATCGAAGCGTCGCCGCAATCCGTAGAATACGGATCAGGCGCAACAGACGCTTTTTCTCAAAGTACAAAAGACTCGGCAGCGAACTCAAATCCAACCGCTTCCGATGCAGCCGGACCAGGGTTGATAACACCGCTTGCTGATCCCGATTGAAACCTGGCAGCGGCGTATTAGCGAGGACATAGGCACCATGACGATGAAATCCGGAATAGCTGATTTGCAGCCCCGTTTCATGCAGCATCGCGGCCCAAACAAGCAGATGTCGATCTTCTTCGTTCAACGACCATTCATCTTTTAATTGCATAAACAGATGCTCAGCGGACTCTTTTACTCGGGCGGCTTGCTCTTTATCAATCCCGTATCGCGCCATCAAATCCACCGCAGTGCGCTCGCGAATGTCATCTGCTTTAAGGCGGTCATCCATGGTGTACAACACCCCTTCTCGCAGGGCGCTGTCTGCAAATACCACCTGTTTGAGTTCGAGCTCATCAAGGATGGCTTGCATGATGGCTACTCCCGCCGGCAGCACTTGCATCCGCTCGACACTGACATCGGGAATATTGGTCAGGTTTCTGTTAGATGATTTCGATAAAAACTTCTGACATGCGGCCACAGAATCTGCCGTAATCACGGGGCCAAAGCCCAGATGGCTGCCCAAAGCGCTGACGCCTTTCGCGGTGCCTGATGTCGCCAGTGCCGTTGCAAATGGGACCGCCCGAATGCGACCGGCAATGGGCTCCAGGGCTCGACGGGTGGCGATCGATGCTTTGTTGAAGGCTGATTTATTGACGGTTTGCATAAAGTGCTGGGTATAGGTCACACAGCCTAAAGACCGTGACGACAGAAACGACGGGGTGTACTGCTCACCGACCGCAAACTCAGTGGACCCGCCACCAATATCAAACACCAAGAACGGCCCGTCCACCGGTTGCGTATGAGCCACAGCATGAAAGATCAGTCGCGCCTCTTCGGGCCCAGAAATTATTTCAATCGGCGCTCGGAAAACGGAGGAAGCACGCTCTAAAAAGGCGTCCGAATTTGCGGCCTCACGCAATGTATGAGTCGCAACCGCCCGAATGTCTTCGGTCGCGACCGATTGAAGTCGCGCATCAAACCGGGAAAGTGCGTCGAGGCCCCGCTGAATTGCCTCTTCCGACAGCACATCGTCATCGGCTAGGCCGGACGCCAAACGAACCCGCTCACGATCTCTCATGAGAACCTGTAACCCAGAAGGGGTCAGACGCGCGACAGTGACGTGGAAACTGTTGGATCCAAGGTCGACGGCCGCAACCAAGCGTTCTTCGGCCGAGGCCTCAAAATCATTCACTTTCAAGCTGTTTAATGTAGTTGTAGGTACTCATCTGGGCTCTCAGTTTACGGCGATTTCCTCGATCAACATAGGCGTTCGTTTGCTCTTCGTCGATGATTCGCGCTTTCGTGGTGTCTTTAAACTGCAACTCCATTAAGTCGATGATGGTTTTCTTATGGTCTGGGTCATAGATCGGGGTAGCCACCTCAACTCGGTTATCCAAGTTGCGGGTCATCCAGTCCGCGGAGCTGATAAATACCTCAGGGTCCCCGTCATTGTAGAAAATAGCCACTCGTGGGTGCTCCAAAAAGCGATCCACGATGCTGATCACAGAAATACGATCACTGACCCCCAATACACCTGGGACGAGCGTACACATCCCTCGCACACAGGCTTGGATCCGAACGCCTGCACGACTGGCGTCATACAGCTTCGTCACCAAATCGGCATCGGCCAGGTTATTCACTTTGATCAGAATTCGACCCGAGCGACCGGCTTCTGCCAACGCGATCTCCCGATCAATGCGCTTGAAAATCTCCTGACGCTGGGTCAATGGGCTAACCCACAAGTGCTTGAACTTAACCGGGCGATACGGCGCTTGAATAAAGGCAAATACATCCCTGACCTCTTCGGTAATCTCTGGCCGGGCAGTTAACAAACTGAAATCGGTATAGATCCGAGCCGTTTTCTCGTTGAAGTTTCCGGTGCCAATGTGCGCGTACCGAACCAACTCACCGTCTTCTTTACGGGTGATCAGGCAAAGCTTGGAGTGCACCTTCAGGTTTGCAATGCCGAAACTCACTCGTACCCCTGCATCGGTTAATACTTTCGACCAGCGAATGTTGGCTTCTTCGTCAAATCGCGCTTGCAGCTCCACAACCACCGATACTTCTTTGCCGTTGGCCACGGCATCCAATAGCGCCTTAATCACGAGCGATGAGGAGGCCACGCGATAGAGTGAAATCCGGATCGACTCAACCTGTGGATCCATCGCCGCCTGACGCAACCACTCGGTGAAGTGATAGAAGTCGTGGTAGGGGTAATGCAACAAGATGTCTTTGTCACGAATGATCCGGAAATAGTTCCGCTGACCATCCAACGCTTTAGAAGCAACCGGTGGCAAGGGTGGATTTTGAAGTGTCGCCCGGCCGATCGATGGGAATGACAAGAAGTCTTTCATGTTGTGATAGCGACCACCGGCAATAATCGCATCCATGCGGGTAATGCCCAATTGTCGCTTCAACATGTCCAATACCCGATCGGGCATCTCCCGGTCGTGCACCAGCCGCGTGGGTTCGGCTGTGAGTCGCTGCTTCAAGCCACTCGACAAACGATCCATGAGGCTTTCGTCGATCTCATCGGATAGGTCGTACTCCGCGTCTCGGGTCATTTTCATCGACCAGGCCTGAATTTCATCGAATTCAAAATAGCCTTCAAAAATATCCGCCAAACTCAGTCGAATGGCGTTATCCAAGAGCACCAGAGGTTTTTTACGACGGGACGTTTCCGGTGGTAACTCAATAAAGCGTGAATGATGATCGGTCGGCACCTCGATGAGCGCGTAGCGGTAATAGTCTCCTTGGCGAATCTCTACGGCGAGATAGGTGGCGTCATCAGCCAGTACATCGCCTAAGTCAACCTTCGAGTCAACGATAATGGGGCACACAAATTGGCGAATCCGACTGTGAAAATACCCTTTCAGCCAGCTCCGATGGGCCTCACTTAGCTGATCTTCATTCTCTAAGAAAATGTTGTGGCGGGCTAACGTCCGAACCACCTCCAGGTGCGCCAAATCAAACTCTGCGTTGAGCTCGAGGGTTCGTTTCTGAATAGCTGACAGGAGGGCTCGTGCTTGTGGGTCTCCGCCCACCTCTTGATGCAGCAAGATACGCCGACGCACATCGGCGACTCGAACCCGATAATACTCATCTAGGTTCGACGAATAGATACCCAAAAAGCGTGCCCGTTCAATCGGAGGGTTGGTTTTATCCATCGCCTCCTGCAATACGCGGTGGTTAAACGTTAACCAACTCAGCTCTTTTTCCAACATCGGATAATTGGGCACGTTACATCCTTTAATCGCACGGTTTTCTAACCCATGCTATGTTCGACGATGTTGGAACTCAGCACAATCGCGCCACAAGGAAAAGCGCACAATGTACGGTTATTTTGGCACAACGGTCCTACAAGCCGGCCTGCTTTTTTCAGGTATTCTCACATTCGGCCAAATCACGGACCGCTGGCTAGAAACCAGCCTGGTGTTCGTATCAGGTGCACTGGTGATTTCGGTCATCCGTCGAAACCAACTCTATGACTGGCTGCAAAAGAAGTCAGACGAAAAAATGAGTCGTTTACCCGGTCTATGGCTCGACATGTCAGAGCGCATCACACACCGGGAAAATGAAGTGAAAAAAGCGGAACTCCGGGCGCGAGAGCAGCTGATGAGCCTTCAGCAGTCGTTGTCGAGTCTAGACGCGGGATTGGTCAGCCTAACCGATCAATGGCGTATTCAGTGGTGGAATGAGCCCGCGAGCCGTCTTCTGGGCCTTCGAACCGAATACGATGAGGAGGCAGCGCTCTTTAATTTAGTCCGAACCCCTGAATTGATTCGGTATGTGGAAGAGCAAAATTTCGAGCTGCCCATCACTTTACCGTCCCCAATTACATCGGGACGGATGCTTGAATACACCGTCTGCCCAGTCCGTGATTCGGGCATATTATTGGTAGTTCGAGATGTCACGCGTTTTACCCGCCTAGAACGGATGCGATCCGACTTTATCGCCAACATCAGCCACGAATTAAAGACCCCGTTGACCGTGATTAATGGCTACTTAGAAACCATTGTCGACAACCAAATGGTTGCGCCCCAGGGACAAAGGGCGATCACTCAAGCACTGCGGCAAGCCGAACGAATGAATCAGCTACTGCAAGACCTGCTACTTCTTTCCCAGCTCGAAACCACCCCACTTGGATCAAAGCCGAGTGTGATCTCGGTTAAAGAGATACTTGAGCATGCGCTCAGGGAGGGAAATGAGCTGAAACACGCCTTGGATAAACAGAACACACAAATTCGCCTCGACGACATCAGCGCTATGACCCTGTCTGGCGACTGGAAAGAATTGGCATCAGCGATAGGGAACTTAACCGCCAACGCAGTACGCTACTGCCCCGATGGCTCAGACATCCGCCTAGGATTCTGTGTCGAGGGCGACCATGGGGTGCTAACCGTGACCGACGATGGCCCGGGCATTCCGCCAGAGCATCTACCTAGGCTGACGGAACGATTCTATCGTGTCGACAACAGCCATTCACCGGCCACGGGCGGCACGGGGCTTGGACTTGCGATTGTGAAGCACGTGATGTTGCGCCATGGCGGCGTGTTGGATATCCAATCAAAACCCAACCAAGGAAGCACCTTCCGCTGCCTATTCCCCAAAGATCGATTGGGCACGATCAAGGCTGTCGCCGCGCCTTAATTAAAGTCGGATACCGATTTTAGAGAGGCTTCGATATTTCCAACTGAGGTGTGGCGCACGTCGGTGCCCTTAACTAAGTAGATCACGTGTTCTGCAATGTTGGTCGCATGATCACCAATGCGCTCTAAGGCTCTCAACACCCACATCACGTTCAGGACATGACCAATCTCCCGAGGGTCTTCGATCATAAAAGTGGCCAGAGAGCGAAGCGCAGACTGATACGTGCGATCGACTTCCTTATCTCGCCGTGCCACATCCAACGCCATGTCGACATCGAGTCGGGCAAACGCCGTCAGAGAGTCACCCAATAAGCGCAGCACTTGTTCACCAATCGCCTTCACTTCAACCGAACCCAGCGCCGAGGTGCGATCGGCTTCACTCGCGTGTTGAGCCATTTCGGCGACCTTATTGGCTTCATCACCCGCGCGTTCCAGGTCTCTCACGATTTTAGATACGACTAGAATCAAACGAAGATCAGTCGCCGCCGGCTGGCGCAGTGCAATGGTACTCTCCACCAACTCATCAATCCGGATTTCCCAGGCATTGACGCTGTTTTCCGCGGCTTTGATTTGATCGAGCAAGGCCGAATCGAAGTGCTCTTGGCACTCAATGGCCAAACGGACCTGCCGTTCAGCTAGACCACCCATCTTTAACAGGTCCGAACACAATCCTTCGAGCTCTTCATTGAACTCGCTGGAAATATGACGCGCAAAGGCTTCACGCAGGTCGCTCATGATTAACCGAAGCGACCTGTGATGTAGTCTTGCGTCAATTCATGCGTTGGGCTTGTGAAAATCTGCTTGGTCTCACCGACTTCAACCAATTTTCCAAGATGGAAATAGGCCGTCCGATCCGAAACACGCGCAGCCTGCTGCATTGAGTGGGTGACAATCACGATCGTGTACTGTTCACGCAACTCGTGGATCAGCTCTTCGACCTTTGCTGTGACGATCGAATCCAGTGCCGAACAGGGCTCATCCATCAGAATCACTTCAGGGCTGACCGCAATGGCCCGGGCAATACACAAGCGCTGCTGCTGACCGCCCGATAATCCGGTCCCGGTTTGATCCAAACGATCTTTCACTTCGTTCCACAGACCGGCACGGGTCAATGAAGATTCGACGATCTCATCGAGCTCTACCTTTGACTTCACCAAACCGTGAATTCGAGGTCCATACGCGATGTTTTCATAGATCGACTTCGGGAAGGGGTTCGGTTTTTGGAACACCATACCGACACGGGCACGCAACTGAACCACATCGATTCGTGGGTCGTAAATGTCATCCTGATCGATCTTGATTTCACCTTCCACACGGCAAACGTCGATGGTGTCATTCATCCGGTTTAAACAACGAAGGAACGTCGACTTACCGCAACCTGAAGGTCCGATAAACGCGATGACTTGACCTAAACCGATATCGAGATTGACGTTGCTGATCGCCTGCTTTTCTCCGTAATACACATCGACGGCGCGTGCGGTCATCCGTGGGTTTTCCACGTGCACTTCACCCACAGTGCTCTCGGGTACGGTGCGATCTTGTATTTTCTGTTCAGCGGTACTCGCAGTTGCATTTGTCATGGTTGCTTCCATCTGTTAATTCCTTTTCACCCTGCCTATCCATCACTGGAGAGGCGCGTTAATCGTTTCGCTTGCTGAGACTTAGCCCGTTACGGCCGAAGCCACGGTCCTTGCAAGCTCCTTACCACCTGGTTTCAAATTTCTTACGCAACCAAATAGCGATCGAGTTCAGCGTGATCAACATAGCCAACAACACCACGATCGCAGCCGAGGTTCTGCCCTCAAAGAAGTTACGCAATTCGTTGCCCTGCCACAAATAAATCTGCACCGGCAAGGCGGTCGCCTGATCCAATGGAGAGGTCGGCACCGATGTGACGAATGCATTCATCCCGATCAAAAGCAGAGGTGCCGTTTCACCCAGCGCCTGAGCGACACCTAGGATACTGGCCGTCAAAATACCTGGCACCGCCAATGGCAGAACGTGACCTGTAATCGCTTGGACCTTCGAGGCACCCAAGGCCATCGCACCTTCACGGATAGACGGTGGGATCGCTTTCAACGTCGACCGGGTGGCAATAATCACTGTAGGCAAGGTCATTAGGGTCAATACCAAGCCCCCAACCACTGGCGCCGACATGGGAAGCCCAAAGGCCAAAATGAATACCGAGGCACCGAGCAGACCGAATACAATCGAGGGCACGGCAGCCAAGTTGTTGATGTTCACCTCGATCAACGAAGTCAGACGGTTAGTGGGAGCGAACTCTTCCAGGTAGATCGCAGCACACACACCGATTGGCACAGCCAATACAATGACGATCAACATCATGAACAACGATCCCATAAAGGCACCGGCCAAACCAGCTGAGGCCAATGAGCTGCGGGAGTCCGAGTTCATGAAGAGCGCCGTACTGAAATTGTTTTCGATGATGCCTTCTGCATACAAACGGTCAGCCCATTCACGAGTTTGCGCACTCAACTGCTGCTGCTCATCGGGCAGGCTTCGATCGATGTTGCCTTTCAACCACACATCGACGTTTGCATCGGCAAGCAAGGTCAGAGGCAAGGTTTGGCCAATAACACTTGGATCATTAGCAATGAGGTCACGGAGTGCAAAGCGCTCACCGGACGTCACCAAAGCCAAGGCCGCACGACGGTCGTCATTGGCCTCTGGGATGTGCTTGCTAAGGGCATCCAACAACAATGCGTTGTAGTTAACAAAGTTAAGGCTGTTGACCCATTTGTTCCGTGCATCCTGATATTCCGCATCATTTGCGAAGTCCTCGCGCACGGGAGCCGCAGCCACCTTGATTCTGTCCTCAGAAAAGGTCACATCCAAATTGATATGCATCTGCCAAAATGCCGGCAAGCCTTTTGAAAACACACTGCCAAACAGAATAAGTACCAACACCACTGCCAATGAAATCGCACCGATGCCTACCGCCTGAAACACGGTTTCGCCGCGGTTCCGCTTGGTCAATGACTTGCCTACAAGACCCGCGACGGTTGAGGGGGTCAACTTATCCAGGATTCCCGTTTGGGCCATCTGAGTACTATCAGTCATATTGCTCTCGATACTTTCTAACGATTGCCAAAGCAATCACGTTAAGAACCAGGGTCATCACAAAGAGTGTCAATCCCAATGCAAAGGCCACCAGTGACTGCGCACTGGCGAAGTCTTGGTCACCGGTCAACTGTTTCACAATCGAAACGGTCACGGTCGATACCGCGTCAAACGGATTGGCGGTCAAAACCGGCGAGTTACCCGCTGCCAGAACCACGATCATGGTTTCCCCAATGGCCCGGCTCACGGCCAGCAGT
>CAJXXD010000022.1 GCA_913062835.1 uncultured Gammaproteobacteria bacterium | reverse complement strand
ACATCGGTGGGCGGCGAGCTGCTGACCATCGAAGCTGTCGCCATGGCCGGGAAGGGCAAGCAGATCCGCACCGGATCTCTGGGTGATGTAATGCAAGAGTCAATCCAAGCCGCCATGACCGTGGCGCGCTCGCGAGCGATTGCCTTGGGCATCGACCCTAATTTCCATGAAAAAACCGACCTGCATATTCACGTTCCGGAGGGCGCCACACCTAAAGACGGGCCTAGCGCAGGCATCGGTATGTGTACCGCACTGGTTTCGGTACTCGCCAATGTGCCCGTCCGGGCCGATGTCGCGATGACCGGCGAAATCACGCTGCGTGGACAGGTTTTACAGATCGGCGGACTCAAAGAGAAGCTCTTAGCCGCGCACCGTGGAGGCATCAAAACGGTAATTATTCCGGAAGAAAATGTCCCAGATTTGAAAGAGATACCGGACAATGTAAAGGAAGTCTTGGAGATTAAGCCTGTGCAGTGGATCGATCAGGTCTTGGATATTGCACTGGCCTATATTCCAGAACCCTTTGTGACCCAAGACGGTGCAAGCAGTTCAGAGTTAGAACAAGAGGCCGAAAAAAAAGCCACTAGACCGCATTAAGCTGTTGTTTCGCGCGGTTTCGGTTGGTATAAACATACTGCGCTAGTAAAAGGACGCCCATGTCACAAAACAAAGGGCGCAGAGTTGAAAACAAACCAATAGGGGTACTTTAAGTGAATAAATCAGAATTGATCGATGCAATTGCAGCTGACGCAGGCCTGACTAAGGCGGACGCTGGTAAGGCTTTGGATGCGACTTTGTCAGCTGTGACAGGTGCGTTGAAGAAGGGCGATACAGTGTCTTTGGTAGGTTTCGGTACGTTCCAAGTGAAGGAGCGCGCTGCACGTTCAGGTCGTAACCCACAGACCGGTGCAACTATCCAAATCGCCGCTGCTAAAGTACCAGGCTTCAAGGCTGGTAAGGCACTAAAGGACGCTGTGAACTAATACCGGTTTACACTCCAAAGGAAGGGGCCAATGGCCCCTTTTTTGAATCTAGAGACTGAAGAAACTCATGCTGCAATCAATTCGAGATCGTTCCTCCGGCATCATCGCCAAAATCATCGTGGGCCTCATCGCGATCACATTCGTGGTCACCGGCGTTAATTTCTTTGTGGTGGGCGACGGAGAAAACGTGATTGCAGAAGTCGGCTCAGTCGAAATCACCGACCGTGCCCTGGCTGCCCGCATGGAACTGGAACGTCGACAGCTATTGCAAATTGTTCCGGATCCATCGGCTGTTGACGAAAATCAATTACGGCAACGTGCATTGGCCGCTTTGGCGGACGAAGCCGCCACACAAGACTATGCCAATCAACTTGGGTTCACGGTCACAGATAGCTTGCTTGATCAAATCATCGTGACCGTCCCACAGTTTCAACGAGACGGACGGTTTGACCCGGCATTGTATGACCAAGCCATCGCTCGGATCGGGCAGTCACGACTCGGTTTTCGTGAGGAATTAAAGAAAGACGTGATCAGCTATCAAGTGATTGGCGGGGTCGAGACTTCCGTTTTTGTGCTGCCAAGTGAAGTCGACCGGCTGATCGCGTTGCAGAATCAGACTCGATCTGGTGAAGTCGCTGCGATTGATGCCACTCAGATTGAGATCGACCCAGCGTCCTTCGACGAAGCGGCCATTGAAACCTATTACCAAAACAATCCCTTGGCATTCGAGAGTGACGAAGCGGTTACGTTGCAATATGTGACACTCGATGCCGAGCATTTCGCTGATCAAATCGATGTGACCGAAGACGACGTTAGAGCAGCCTATGAAACGGAAGTCGCTGCAGCCTCTGAGCTCACGGAGCGTCGCGCACGACACATCTTGATAACCGATCCGGAGACCGGTCTGGAAAAAATTCAGACGTTACGGGCTGAGATTGAAGCTGGAGCAGACTTCGCTGACGTCGCTCGTGCCCATTCAGAAGATATCGCAAGCCGAGAGCTCGGGGGAGACCTCGGGTTTGTGCCGGCCGGCACCTTCGTAGCGGCGTTCGAAGACGCCATTAATACGCTTCCACTGAATACACTCTCAGAGCCGGTCCAAACAGAATTTGGCTTCCACCTGATCGAGGTGCTCGAAGAACGGAAACAGCCCATCGAACCGTTTTCAGCCCGTGCTGACCGTATTCGCGCCGATTTAGTCGCGCGCGCCAAAGAGCAGGCCCTCAATGATAATCTGGAAGATTTTGCCAACATCGCTTTTTCAGGAACGCTAGAAGAGCTGAGAACGGTTTATGGCGTCTCCATCGAGACAAGTGAGCCGATCACTCGACAAGGCGGCGAAGGGCTGTTGGCAAACCCTGGTTTGATTCGTCGGGCATTTGATCCCGCACTGAGAGACAACAACCTCAATGCAGAAGCCTTTGAGGTAGAGCCAGGCGTTTGGATGACATTTCGGGTTACAGATTACGCGCCGCGCACCATTCAGCCTCTTGAAACGGTGCGAAGCAAAGTCATAGAGGCGTTGATCGCCGACGCCCAAAGGACTGAAGCGCAGAACATGGCGGAGCAGATCGCGAGCCACTGGGAGTCTGGTCAAAGCGGTCTCCCGAGCGGTATCTCCAACGTGGTCTCACACCACGCATTTTCAGACTTGACCCGTGAGGGCAGCGATTCCATTTCGGCGACCCAGATCGCACCTGCTTTCCGCGTAGCGGTACCGACTGGCAACCCGGCAGTCTCAATTGAATCGGGGTCAAACACTGTCACAGTGGCTCGAGTCGATCAAGTCACCTTGGCCTCAACGGAGGATGAGAACCGTGATGGCTTTGTGAACGCGTTGGGCAATCTGCGATTGGATCAACAGAGTCGCGAGTTCAGTAATTTCTTGGGGCAACGCGTGGAGTTGACCCGCAGATGAGCGAATTTTTCACCGCATACGGCTTGTTTCTTCTCCAAACGCTCACCGTCTTGGTGGGTATCGTTGCAGTATTAGCCGTCGCGGGTCGCATGTCACAAGGTGGTGGCGACGAAAATCGCGGGCAACTGAAAATCACCAATTTGTCTGAGCGGCTCGAAAAGCAGACTGAGCAGGTGAGAAAAACCTTAGAAAGTTTCGCGCCAATCGAAAAACCCTCTGCGATGGTGCGGCTTAAAGCGAGCCTGAAGGCGATTGCCAAAAGAACACCCAAAGCAGCAAATGACGAGACTCAACCGGCTGAGGGCCCAAAACCCACAGCCTGTGTCATCGAATTCAAAGGCGATATGAAAGCCTCTCAAGTTCAGGGACTACGCCATGAAATCAGCGCCGTGCTGGCGATGGATCCAAAACCGGATCGCGTGATGATCAAACTGACTTCACCCGGTGGCTTGGTTCATATGTATGGACTCGCGAGCTCCCAATTAGCACGCCTAAGAGACGCCGGCATCGAAGTGACTGCCGTGGTAGATACAGTCGCGGCCAGCGGGGGCTATATGATGGCCGTGTGCGCACAAACCATCGTCGCAGCGCCTTTTGCCGTCCTTGGATCAATCGGCGTGGTCGCCCAGGTACCCAATTTCCATCGTTTTCTGAAAGGGCGGGATGTGGATGTGGAATTGCATACGGCAGGGGCGCACAAACGCACCCTCACGGTTCTCGGTGAGAATACCCCCGAAGGGCGCCGTAAGTTCAAAGAAGACCTCGAACATACCCATGTCTTGTTTAAGCAGTGGATCGCCGATCATCGTCCGCAGCTGGATGTGGAAGCCGTCTCCGATGGCTCCGTATTCTATGGGGCAGATGCCATCGAAAAAGGGCTTTGCGACCGTATCGCAACTTCAGACGATCTAATGATGGAGTGGCATGCCACCCATCAGCTAATTGGCCTACATTGGCATGAAAAAAAATCATTGGCGGCCCGCTTAGGTCGCGATACGGCCGATGCGGTGACAGAGCGCATCGATCAATGGATCTCGCGTTCTGGGCAGGATTACACCCGTCTATGAGCGATCCGGTGGTTATGTACACCGACGGCGCATGCAAAGGCAATCCTGGCCCAGGTGGATGGGGAGTGGTGCTCCGTTGCCGTGGGCATGAAAAAACGTTGTTTGGCGGCGAACCAGAGACCACCAACAATCGAATGGAACTCACCGCAGCTATCGAAGGTTTGAAGGCGCTCAAACGGCCTTGCCAGGTCGATCTCTACACCGATTCGGTCTATGTTAAAGACGGCGTCACGCGCTGGATGGCAAACTGGAAGAAGAACGGTTGGAAAACGGCCGCCAAGAAGCCTGTCGCCAACCAAGACCTGTGGGTGGAATTAGACCGCCAAGTGGCAGCACACACCGTTCAATGGCACTGGGTCAAAGGCCATGCAGGCGACCCCGGAAACGAACTGGCCGATCAATTGGCAAATCAAGGAGTGGACGCATGCGGCAAATCATCCTAGACACTGAAACCACAGGCTTGGATCCCGCCCAGGGGCATCGCGTCATCGAAATTGGCTGTGTCGAGTTGGTGAATCGCCGACTCACCAATCGCACCTTCCACGTGTATATCAATCCCGAGCGCGACATTGACCCAGAAGCCGTCGCGGTTCACGGGATCACCTCTGAGTTTCTCGCCGACAAACCCACTTTTTCAGGGATCGTTGAAGAATTCATCGACTTTGCGCGTGATGCCGAAGTCTTAGCACACAATGCCAGCTTTGATATTGGCTTCTTAAACGCAGAACTGGCACGAATCCCGGGTGCACCGTCCATGGAGCAACTGATGGTCGGCGGAGCACCGATTGACACGCTGGCCTTGGCGCGCGAGAAACGGCCAGGCAAGCGCAATTCGTTGGACGCGCTGTGCCGGGACTACAAAGTCGATGCCTCTGAGCGTCAGTTGCACGGGGCGTTACTCGACGCTGAATTACTGACACGTGTCTACCTTGAGATGACTCGTGAGCAGTCCCATATGTTTGGGGCGCAAGAGACCTCAAGTGCCCGCACACATGACGAATCAGTCAGCATTCTTAACGTCGAGGGTCGAACACCGAGGGTCATCCAACCCTCCGAAGCAGAACGCGCGTGTCATCAGGAGTTGCTCAATACCATGCGCGGGCAGGGTGAGATTCTGTGGGATCAAGCCCCTTGACGGGCTGGCTCGGGGATCATCTAGACCTCCGCTGGAATCCCGGTGAGTCCGGTGGCAGCCAGCATCAGGTGCTCGTCATCTCCAATCGACGCGAAGTCGCAGTCATTCCAGACGGCAGCCCCTTACTCTGGTCGCCAGAAGTCGCTAAAGCGACCGGGCAATTGCTCACACTGGTAGGTACGCTTGATCAGACCACGTATTACGCGATCGCGCTCGATGAGGTGCCAAAGGGCGCCCGGTTCGAGCCGTTACGTCCGGTTTTGATTGGCCTGCAAAGTACGCAGTTCTTACCCTTGAGTGCGGCCATGCAGCGCCTTGATTTTGTGCGTGAACATCAATTTTGCGGCCAATGCGGTCACCCAACCGTCGCCAGCGCCACAGACCGTGGCTTAACCTGTGTTCAATGCAATTTGTCGGTTTATCCCCGTATCTCTCCCTGTGTGATTGTGTTGATCACCCGTGGCAACGAAGTCTTACTGGCGCGATCTCCGAGGTTTGTTGATGGGATGTATTCCACTCTCGCGGGCTTTGTAGAAGCTGGCGAATCGGCCGAACATGCCTGTCATCGTGAAATCTTTGAGGAGGTTGGAGTCGCAATCCATAATCTGCGCTATCAAGGGAGCCAGTCGTGGCCTTTTAAACACTCTTTGATGCTCGGGTATCGCGCTGAGTGGCTTTCAGGAGATATCACTGTAGACGGCGTGGAAATTGTGGATGCGAAATGGTTCTCGATCGACAAACTACCCAAGCTCCCACCCAATGCATCCATCTCACGCGGGATGATCGAAGCGTATCGGCAGGAGCGAGGGCTCGTCTAACGGACCGGAATGGTCAGCCAATCCCCAGGACGGATTAAATTCGAGGTGCCATTGATCTGGCGAAGGCGATCCACAGAGGTCCGGAAACGCTGCGCAATCTTCCACAGTGAATCCCCGGATTTGACTTGGTAGCGCATGGTTTCACCCTGACCCCCACCGAACTCCAATGCGGCGAGTTGCTGTACGATATTTTCATCCGTGCTCGGCACACGGAGTGTTCGCCCGGCAACGATTCGGCTGTTCTCGAGTCCGTTTAAGGTCATCAATTCCGAGACCGTCGAGCCTGTGCGCGCAGCGATCGAGGACAAGCTGTCGCCTCGCTGGATCACATAGGGTTTGGTGCGGATGTAGTCGCGCACTGAGACACTGACCAACGCCTGGGCAAAGGCCTGGGCTGTCTCGGTCGGCAAGACCACTTGATACGGCGATTGAGCCGGCGTGATCCACGACCGAATGCAGGGGTTGTAGCGCCGAATATCCGCTAAAGACAAACCGCTCAACTCTTGCACCAAAGACACCTCCATTGGCGCTTCAAGCTGTAACACACGGAATGGAATCTTCCGATCAATATCAGGCAGCTGGATATTCTGCGCTTGGGCGTTGAGCACCAGATCTCGTGTCACCAGCAAACGCGGCACGTATCGGCGGGTCTCGCGAGGCAGAGACAACGACCAGAAATCGGTCGGCTTACCAGCCCGCTTATTGGCCTTAATGGCTCGGTCAATCCGACCTGGCCCGGCGTTATAGGCCGCAATGGCCAGCAACCAATCTCCGAACTTGGCATGCATTTGCTCAAGATAATCCAATGCGGCTCGGGTTGAGTGCATCACATCACGACGTTGATCGCAGGTTTTCCCCATGTCCAGCCCTAGGACCCGTGCGGTACCTGGCATGATTTGCCACATCCCAACGGCACCCGCATGCGACACCGCCCAGGGCGAATAAGCCGATTCAACAAAGGGTAGGAGGGCGATTTCACCGGGCATATCCCGCGCCTTCACTTCTTGCCACACATAAGGCAAATACAAGTCCGCTTTGGCCAAGAAATCGCTAAAGAACCCCTCGCTGTGCGTCAGGCGGTCTCGATGCAGGTCGGCGTACTGACTGTCCTTTAAAGGTGGAAACGCAAAGGATGCGACAATCTCACCCCAAATCGACTCATCAATCGGCGCCATGGGCGTCCGTTCATCGGCCTCATCATCCTCCGACGCCAGTGCCCGTGGACTGTCCTCGGCTTCGCCGATTTCCTGCACGATGGCGGTCGGATCAAACACAGAGGACTCATCAATTTCAAGCGCCACCACATCCGGTCCGGTCTGATTCCCTGCTGTCTCAGGCACCGTCTGACAGCCACTCAAAAATGCCACGGTCGCAAAACCGCATAGATACACTATTCTCATCAAAACTCGTCTTTTGCGTGTCGACGTACAGCCAGCACCTCAGGGGAGGGTGCACGTAAAAAAGGATTAGTGTCTCGCTCAATCGCCAAGGTGGTCGGCACCGTCGGCTCACCCCGATCACGCGCCATCACCACCTGACTCAACCGGTCTGCGGTCGGCATGTGATCTGGCTCCGCGGTCACGGCAAACTGTAAATTCGACAGCGTGTACTCATGCGCGCAGTAAATCGCCGTATCCGCAGGCAATTGATTGATTTTGGCGAGACTCTCAAACATTTGAGCGGCGGTACCCTCGAACAGCCGACCACAACCTCCAGCAAACAAGGTGTCCCCTGTAAACGCCACCGGCGTCTCAAAAAGCGGCGAAGTCGAAACATAGGTGAGATGGTCGAGGGTATGGCCCGGCGTTTCTAACACCTGAAATACCGCGCCCAACAGCTCAACTTGATCCCGCTCACCCAGCGGCTTGGACGGCCCTTTTAAAACCTTGGCAGAACCGTACACGACACACTCTGGAAACGCGTCCTTCAAGGCTTCAACGCCGCCTTGATGATCGCCATGCCAGTGCGTGAGCAAAATGCCCACCAACTGATAGCTTTTCGCCTCTAGGTACGAAAAAACCGGTCCCGCATCACCTGGGTCAACCACCACACACTCGGCACCCTGAGTCAGCGCCCAGATGTAGTTGTCATCAAATGCGGAAATCCGATCGATGCGTATCATCAGCCGTTATCCGAGTCCGCCATGGCCGTAATATTGAAGCCATTATCGACATAGACGGTTTGGCCGGTAATCCCTGATGCCAAATCCGATGCCAAGAAAGCCGCAGTATTTCCGACTTCTTCAATGGTGGTGTTACGACGCAAAGGCGTCCGTGACGCGTTGTAATTCAACATGGACCGAAAATCTTTAATGCCACTGGCCGCTAGGGTTCGAATCGGGCCGGCGGAAATGGCGTTGACTCGGTGTCCTTTGGGTCCCATAGAGGTCGCCAAGAAACGAACCCCGGCTTCCAAAGAGGCCTTCGCAAGACCCATTACGTTGTAATTTGGCATCGTCTGCACAGCACCCAAATAGGAGAGGGTGATTAGGCTGCCTTGTCTACCTTCCAGCATCGGCTGAGCCGCTTTCGCGAGAGCGACGAAGCTGTAGCTCGAAATGTCATGAGCCACACGGAACCCTTCACGCGTGGTGACATCCACGAAACTACCACTCAATTGATCGCCTGGCGCAAAACCGACCGCGTGTACCACGATGTCTAAGCCGTCCCAGACCTTACTCAAAGACTCAAACACCGCATCGATTTCGTCGTCACTAGCCACATCACAAGGAAAACAACGAGATTCAGGGGTGCCCCAACCGTCTGCAAAGCCCACCACACGATCTTTGAGCTTTTCATTTTGGTAGGTAAAGGCCAATTCACACCCTTCACGGTGCATAGCCTCAGCGATGCCATAAGCAATCGACAGCTTACTCGCGACGCCGACGATTAACGCGCGTTTCCCTGACAACATTCCCATTGAGCTTCCTTCCTGTCACTTGATGCGTAAAGGGCTGATGGTACCATGAAGTCATGGCAGTACAGAGCGTGTTTCAGTTGAGTCTTGATCAACGCCAGCGGGCCTGGGACCGCTGGGTAACGGGTCGTCTAGGCCATCGGGTGCAAGTCGAAGAGCGCCGAGTGGCGCGCCGTGAATTACGGCGTTTATTCGGTCAAGTCGTCGTTCAGGTCGGAGGGAGCTCAGGCTTTCCCCTGATCGCCGATTCCTTGGCGCCCCTGAAGTTTCATGTGGTGTATGGCGGTGACGTGCCTCGGCACGCACACTGCCCCGTAATCTTTGCAGAAGACAATCTTCTGCCATTCCCCACCGACTCCGTTGATATCTTGGTATTGCAACATGGCCTTGATCTCAGCAGCCACCCGCATCAAGTGTTGCGAGAAGCGGAGCGGGTGTTAAGACCCGGGGGCCGACTTTTGGTGTTTGGATTTATCCCAAGCTCCTCTTGGGGATTGCGGCGACTGCTGGGCACGCGTTTC
>CAJXXD010000021.1 GCA_913062835.1 uncultured Gammaproteobacteria bacterium | reverse complement strand
GCCCTGAACCCGGATGCACGCGACGGCCCGCCATGCGCGCGATAATTTCCTCATCATCAACCGCCACTTCCACGACGTGATCGATCTGGACGCCAGAGTCACGCAACGCTTCGGCCTGAGGAATCGTGCGAGGAAACCCATCAAACAAACATCCATTGGCACAATCGGGTTGTTCCAACCGCTCTTTCACCAAGCCGATAATGATTTCGTCACTAACCAAACCACCTGCATCCATCACAGATTTCGCTGCCTGACCAAGTGGGGTGCCGGCCTTAACCGCCGCACGCAGCATATCGCCAGTGGAAATCTGAGGAATTCCAAACTCGTCACAAATGAATTGAGCTTGCGTGCCCTTCCCTGCGCCTGGTGCGCCCAACAAAATAATTCGCATGTGCTGACGCACTCCTTCAATCAATTAATCTAAAAACCCTAGCCGGTAACCTGAGTGCAACGCAAGTTACCTAATAGTGGAGGGATCTTGTGTGACACAGCCCGTAAACTCACTGATCACGCTGCTTCGCAACGCGCCACAACGCGTCTTTGACCTCATCCGATGCGGACGCCAAATCCACTTCCTGAGCCTTTGCGGCACGAAGTACGTGGCTCATTCGCGATTCAAAACGAGCCGTCGCACCGCGAAGCGCTTGTTCAGCGTCGATGCCCAAATGCCGGGATAGATTGACCACAGTAAACAACACATCACCCAGTTCGTGATCAATTTTACCTTGATCCGCGACTGAGAGTGCGCCCTGTAATTCGAGCACCTCTTCTTCTAACTTGGCAAAGACTTCGCCAACCTCGGTCCAATCAAAATGTGCCCGACTGGCACGCTTTTGTATCTTTTGAGCCCGAGACAGCGCGGGTAAAGCCAGAGGCACATCGTCAAATAAACCGAGCTGACCACGGGTCGCCCGTTCCGTCGCTTTGGTTTGCTCCCAGCGCGTCTTGATCTCGCCCATATCCGTTTGATCGGCACGACCAAAACTTGCAAAAGACGCATCAGGGAACACATGGGGGTGCCGTCGCAACAGCTTTTCGACGAGCCCATGAACGATCTCTGAGAAATCAAACCGCCCCTCCTCCTCAGCCAAGCGCGCATAAAACACCACTTGGAACAATAGATCACCGAGTTCACCCGGCAACTCATCAAAGGCCCCGCGTTCAATCGCATCGGCTACTTCGTGTGCTTCCTCCAAGGTAAAGGGCACAATTTGGGGATAGGATTGCGACAAATCCCATGGGCATCCGTGTTCGGGGTCTCGCAAGCAGGCCATCAGGCGTATCAGGTCGTCGATGCCGTAGCGGTTCATAGAGTCCGGATCCGTTTGGCGGAGATAATATTGTGAATCCGTTGCACACGATCCAACACATGCGACAGTTGGCTTAAACCATCCACCTCAATCGACAGATTCAAGCGTGCTGTATTCGATGCACTGTCGCTGGTGGACTGCATCCCGGTCACGTTGACCCGTTCGTTCGCAAACACGGATGTGATGTCGCGCAACAAGCCCTGCCGATCGTAGGCGGTGATCTCAATATCGACCGAATAAGTTTCGATCTGAGTCTCACCCCACTCGACCTCAATGATGCGTTCTGGTTGTTCAGCCTCCAAGGCCAGCATATTGGGACAATCATCCCGATGAATACTCACTCCTCGGTTTTTCGTGATGTAGCCGGCAATCGAATCTCCGGGTAACGGATGGCAACAGGTGGCCATCTGCGTGAGCAGCTTACCCACACCGCGAATTTGAATCCCATCGGTTCGCTCTTGGGGCGATGCCTGCCTGGGTTCGAGGTCCAGTTCACGCTGAGTTACCCCCGACAGTCGGCTGACCGCACCGAATACCTGCGACAAACGAACATCGCCCGCACCTACAGCGGCCTGTAAGTCATCCACCGCATGAAAGTTCAATGCCTCTGCGACTGCCACCAGATCCACCGGAGCAAGCGCTAATCGCTTAATCTCAGCGTCGATCAATTGTTTACCCGCCGACATATTTTGATCCCGGTCGAGCTGCTTAAACCAAGCTTGTACCTTGGCTCGTGCCCGGGATGTTTTTAAGTAACCCAGATTCTGATTTAACCAATCTCGACTGGGTCGCGCTTCGTTTTGTCGTAAGATTTCAACTTGATCGCCGACTTTGAGACGATAGGTGAGCGGGACAATTTTACGATTGACCTTGGCCCCACGACACGAATGCCCAACCTCGGTGTGTAGCTTGTATGCAAAATCTAAAGGCGTCGCTCCTGCGGGTAAGTCCACCACGTGACCATCACGGGTAAACACATAGATGCGGTCCTCTAGAACATCCTGACGCAACGCATCTGACAATTCACGCAGGTCACCGACCTCATCGTGCCAATCGAGCACCTGACGAAGCCAACTGATTTTCTCTTCGTATGCTTCGCCACTTGAATCGGTGTCAGTACCCTTATACCGGTAGTGTGCACAGACCCCATATTCGGCCTCTTCGTGCATTTGGCGGGTCCGTATTTGCACTTCCACAACCTTACCCTGCGGCCCAATGACGGCGGTATGCAGCGACCGATAGCCGTTGGGTTTTGGTGCCGCAATGTAATCATCAAACTCGTGCGGAATACTCTTGTAGGCACCATGAACCAGACCCAATGCGCCATAACAGTCTTTGACCGAATCGACCAAAATGCGAACAGCACGTACGTCGTAGATCTGAGAAAAGTCCACCTGCTTCCGTTTCATTTTCCGCCAGATGGAATAGATGTGTTTAGCTCGCCAGGTCAGCTCAGCCCGAATTCCTTCTTTGGCTAATGACTCTTGGACCTCAGTCACTAGCTGTTCAATGTAGCGCTCACGGTCTTCTCTCCGTTCAGCCAAGGCATGGGCAATTTGTTTGTACTCTTGATCATGTAGATATCGAAAGGAGAGATCTTCAAGCTCCCACTTGAGGTGACCAATACCCAAACGGTGGGCTAGTGGCGCATAAATCTCAGCTACTTCACGCGCCACCTTAAGTCGACGAGGGGCGTCCGCATTTTTGACCGCTCGGATCGCCGCCGTTCGCTCGGCCAATTTGATCAAGGCCACACGCACGTCATCGATAACGGCAACCAACATGCGCCGAACCGCATCCGCTTGATTCTCAGCCGCGCCAAGAAATTGTTTCGGTGTATCCTGCCGCGCCTGGCTGATAATCGCCATTTGCTGAACACCTTCGATCAATTTGGCCGGTGTCTTTCCAAACTGCTCACGAACGTCGCGGATTTGCAGTCGACCGATCCGAACCGAGCGATACAGCACGGCGGCGATGAGCGCATCGGAATCGATCGGCATGGTGGACAAGATATCCGCCATCTCAAGACCAAACCGATAAGCATCCGGACCTCGCCAATGCTTGGCATCCTCATCCTGCAATTCAAGCATCCGCACGCATTCGATGGCCCGACCGAGATCACCGGTATTTGCCAATCCTGCCTGCTTTCCAAATCGTTCAGGCCAGTTTTCGGCCCTAAGATCGGAGCTCAGTTCTAACGGATGAATTTCGCGGGCTTTAACCACGAGCGTTTCCTTTTACAAACAAGGCCATGGACTCAACGTGCGCTGTGTGCGGAAACATGTCCATCAATCCGGCATGCGTCAATCGAAAACCACGATTGATAAGTATTGCCGCGTCGCGTGCCAAGGTAGCCGGGTTGCATGATACGTAAAGCACCCGGTCAATGCGTTTCAAAGGCAAAGCCTCCAACACCTCTTTTGCACCTGAGCGAGGTGGGTCGACAATGAGTGTGTCGTACTGCGCCTGGGCAAATGCTTGGTCTTCAATCGGCTGGGTCAAATCGAAGGCCACACCTTCAACATTGGACAGCCCATTGTGTGCGGCATTTTCGCTCAAGCGATCGATCATCGTGGGCGATACTTCCACCCCAGTGACGTGCGCCGCACGCGTGGCCACAGCCAAGGTAAAGTTGCCGAGTCCACAAAATAAATCCAAGACAGACTCAGTGCCTTTGAGATCCAAAAGCTCGATGGCTTGCACCAACATCTGTCGATTGATGTGCGCATTAATCTGGGTGAAGTCGGTGACTGCAAACCGATACTCCAGACCGAATTCACCCAGTCGATAGGTCAGGCGATCCACGCCATGGACCGGCCAGATCCGATGCACCGTATCAGGGCCTTTGGGTTGCAGGTAGACATGCCAACCGGTCTCTCCACCGAGTTCTTCCCACAGTGCCTGATCGGCGTCTGTTAGGGGCTCTAAATGGCGTACGACGATCGCCAGCGTGTCATCGCCGGCCGCCACTTCGATCTGTGGGATCCGGTCAGGCATGGAGTGCCCTTCGATCACTTTGCATAGTCGATTGAGCGAGGCGCCAATCCGTGGATCCAGTACCTCACAACCCTCGATATCGGCAATAAAATTAGAGGCCTTTTCACGGAACCCGACCAACACGCGGCCTTTGGCCTTGACGGCACGAACGCCCAATCGCGCCCGCCGTCGATAGCCAGTCACTGGGCCCACTAGGGTGGGTAGCCGCTGGCTTTTGGACAAGTCGATACCTTCCTTGGCAAAGAGCTCATTAAACGTAGCGTCTTTATGTGCCAATTGATGCGCATGGGGCATATGTTGCAATGAGCAACCCCCGCATTGAGCTGCATGAGGACAGCTCGGTGTCTGACGATCAGGAGACGGCCGGTGGATCGAGACAGCAACCCCTTCAGCCACCTTGGATGATTTCTGGGTAATTTTCACTTGGACTAATTCACCCGGCAACGCGCCGTCTACAAACAGCATCCTCTCGCCCCAGCGGACCAACCCTCGACCCTCATGGGACAACTTGGTGATCTGAATCGGAAAATCTGGCGTTGCGCGCCGTCCTCGATCTTTACGCTTTGGAGCACGACTCATCGTGGAAACAAATCCGTCGACAAATACCGGTCGCCCCGATCACAAATGATGCACACAACAACCCCCTCGCTCAGTTCACGAGCCACCTGCAAGGCTCCATGCACAGCACCCCCAGCGCTCACGCCACAAAAAATACCCTCATGCACCGCCAACTGGCGCGCCATGTCTTCGGCATCGGCTTGATCAATATCGAGCGTGACATCCACTCGAGACGGTTCGAAAATCTCAGGACGATAAGCGACTGGCCAGCGGCGAATTCCGGCAATTCGGGACCCGTCACTTGGCTGCAGTCCAACGATCGCCACATCCGGATTTTGCTCTTTTAAATACTGAGACACCCCCATAATGGTGCCGGTGGTACCCATCGCACTGACAAAATGCGTCACTGCGCCCTGGGTATCGGCCCAGATTTCTGGCCCGGTGGTCTCATAGTGTGCTCGGGGACAATCGGGGTTCGCGAATTGATTAAGCACCCGGCCCTCGCCTGCCGCCTCCATTGCCAGCGCCAAATCCCGAGCCCCTTCCATGCCCTCGGCCTCTGACACAAGAACCAATTCCGCCCCGTACGCGGTCATTGCCCGCTTCCGCTCATCGGACAGATTGTCGGGCATGATCAAACGCATCTTAAAGCCCATAATGGCCCCAACCATGGCCAAGGCGATCCCCGTATTGCCACTGGTTGCCTCGATTAACCGATCCCCGGGTTGAATTTCTCCACGCTCAAGCGCGCCTTGGACCATATAAAATGCAGGGCGATCTTTCACTGACCCGGCCGGATTATTGCCTTCGAGTTTGCACAACACTTCGACCGAGTCGGACAGACCTTGCCGTAACCGTTGTAAGCGAACCAGTGGTGTGCGACCCAGGGTCGATTGGATAGTGGGATAGTGCACAGCGCCCTCCTTGTAAGGGCCGTTAGTTTACCTGAGACAAGCTGGGTATGCGCTGGCAATCAATCAAATGATAGGGGTTGGCGAAAATACCGTTCGTAATGGCCTTCTGATAATGCGAGAAATTCTCGATTCATAGCTTCCCAGATCTCAGGCAGTTCTACTCCTCTGACTTCAGGAAGCACACGAAACCCGCATACCGCAGGCTGGCTAATACGCCCCTTCGTTTGACGCATCAGGTCGTAGACCCACCAACTCGCAGCCTGCTCCTTCCGATACCGAAAGCCACTCTCTGCTAGCGCAGACTGAAGCAAGGCCTCATCGAACACCATCAGATACCGATTGACCACATCTTCGATGATTTTGGCCAGCCGAGCGATCACAGCCGCCTTTTGCGACTCGTCATAGCGGTTCCAATCCACAATCTCGTGCGCGAACCGCTTACAGCCACGGCATACGGAGTCGCCGTAGGTGGTCGAACAAAGGCCTATACAGGGCGTTGCTATGCGAATCGGATTCATCGTGTCTGTCTAAACTTGGATGGTCTAAAGGGAATGGATGGTGCTAGACCATTTAAAAACAATCCATCCCCACGAATTATTTTGTGACCAAAAAACCAATATTGGTCAATATTTTAACTAATTTTCTATTTTGGTTGATTTACAGGGTCCCAACGCTCAAAATTCCGCCCAATCTGACTTGAGGAGAATCGCGATGTCACTCGATCGAGCTACGGAGTCCATGGAAGACTGGAGCCAGAAACTCACCGCCGCAGAAGAAATGATGCCGATTATCGGCCGTTTGTTCCGCGATAAATCTGTCGAAACATCTATTTTCGGCCGCCTCCTGAATAACCGAACCGTGATCAACGTCATCAAATGTTGTCGCTTCGCTCGCCAGGTGGAAGACGAGGAATTGAGCGTCTTGGAAGCCAAAGCCGTTTTAGACGCAGTGCAGGCGCTGGATCTCAGCCCATGCCACATCGACTTGGGCAAAATGGCAGTCAACTACCGACGGTTTGGCCAAGGTCAATCATTGGCAGACTACGTGGCGTCCGAACTGGCACCCGCCCTGGGCTCTAACGAGCGCTCGGGCGAAAAAACTGACATCGTCTTGTACGGTTTTGGACGCATCGGCCGACTGCTGGCACGTGAAATCATTGCCAAATCCGGCTCAAAAGAAGCGATTCGTCTCGCCGCCATCGTGGTTCGGAAAAACGGCGACAGCGACCTAATCAAGCGTGCTAGCTTGTTGCGCCGTGATTCCGTTCACGGTTCATTCGATGGCACCATCACGGTCGACCATGAAAGCAATGCGATCATCGCCAATGGTCAGCGGATCCAGGTCATTTACGCAGACGACCCCGCCTCAGTGGACTACACGGCCTACGGCATCCACAACGCCCTAGTGGTAGACAACACGGGTAAATGGCGGGATCGCGATGGACTATCCCTGCACCTCAAAGCCAAAGGGGCCAGTCGCGTGCTGTTGACCGCACCCGGCAAAGGGGAACTCAAAAACATTGTCCACGGAGTGAATCATCACGAAATCACCGACGAAGACACCATCATCTCGGCCGCAAGCTGTACGACCAACGCCATCACACCGGTCTTGGCCGCGCTGGATGAGAAATATGGGGTACAGAACGGACACGTCGAAACGGTGCACAGCTACACCAACGATCAGAACCTGATTGATAACTTCCACCGGGGCGACCGCCGCGGTCGTGCCGCTGCTCTGAACATGGTATTGACTGAAACCGGTGCCGCCAAAGCAGTTTCAAAGGCACTGCCACAACTGAAAGGCAAGTTGACCGGAAACTCCATCCGCGTGCCGACACCCAATGTATCGATGGCAATTTTGAAGCTGAACCTGAATACCACCGTGGAACGGGATGAGCTGAACGACTACTTGCGACATGTGGCGGTTCATTCGAAGCTACAAAAGCAGATTGATTACTCAAGCTCACCCGAGGCGGTCAGTTCAGACTTCGTAGGCTCACGTGCGGCTGGGATTGTTGACGGACTGGCCACGATCGCCACCGGCAATAACAGTTGCGTCATTTACGTATGGTACGACAACGAATACGGCTACTCATGCCAGGTGATTCGGTGTTTGCGCCAGATGACCAAAGCAACCCTCCCAGCCTTTCCAAGAGAGGGCTGATGGCTGTCCGTTCTGCGACCAAGTGTGAACGCAGAACGGGCCACTTTTTTGCTATGATTTTCGACCCGGCGCGCCGTGAACCGATCCCAAAAGGATCTTCCCACCGCGCCACCATCCACTTGAGCAAGGACCAAGACAGTGCTTGAACAATATCGTACCCACGTCGCAGAACGCGCCGCCGAGGGCATCGTCCCAAAACCACTGAATGCTGAACAGGTCGCAGGACTCGTTGAGCTGCTTAAAAATCCACCCAAAGGCGAGGAAGCCTTCTTGGTGGAGTTGCTGACCCACAGAGTGCCTGCAGGTGTTGACGAAGCAGCCTATGTAAAAGCAGCGTTTCTGGCCGATGTCGCCAAAGGACAAACAGCCTGCGCACTGATTTCAAAAGAGGACGCGACACGTCTGCTCGGCACCATGCTTGGGGGTTACAATATCCCACCATTGGTGGAGTTGCTGGACGATGCCTCCGTGGGTGCAACAGCCGCTGCCGCATTGAAAGACACCCTGTTAATGTTCGATGCTTTCCACGACGTCGAAGAGAAGCGTCAAGCCGGCAATGCACTGGCACAAGAAGTGATGGAGTCGTGGGCAAACGCCGAGTGGTTCCTGAAAAAGCCAGCCGTGGCGGAAGCCATTACTGTCACCGTCTACAAGGTGCCAGGTGAAACTAACACGGACGACTTATCTCCTGCGGTCGACGCGTGGAGCCGCCCAGATATTCCTCTGCATGCACAAGCCATGCTGAAAGCACGGATGGAACGTCCGCTTGAGACCATTGAAGAACTGAAGCAGAAGGGACACGCCTTAGCCTATGTCGGTGACGTAGTGGGCACAGGCTCCTCGCGTAAGTCAGCGACCAACTCTGTGTTGTGGCACATGGGCGACGACATTCCTTTTGTTCCGAACAAGCGTGCCGGTGGCGTCTGTATTGGTGGGAAAATTGCTCCCATTTTCTTCAACACCATGGAAGATGCCGGTGCGCTGCCCATCGAATGCGACGTCACTAACATGCAAACCGGTGACGTGATCACTATCCGTCCTTACGAGGGAATCATCACCAATGAAGGCGGCGAAACCATCGCCGAATTCGCGCTGAAAAGCGACGTGATTCTCGATGAGGTGCGTGCAGGCGGACGTATTCCCTTGATTGTCGGCCGCGGTCTAACGACTCGCGCCCGCGAAGCGCTCGGTCTCGGCGCGACCGATACATTCCGCACACCGAAGCCCCCTGTGGAAACAGGCAAAGGCTATACCCTCGCACAAAAAATGGTCGGTAAAGCATGTGGTGTTACCGGCATACGCCCTGGCACCTACTGCGAGCCTCGTATGACGACGGTCGGCTCACAAGACCCCACCGGTCCAATGACCCGTGATGAATTGAAAGAGTTGGCATGCCTAGGCTTCCAGGCTGACCTAACAATGCAGTCGTTCTGTCACACAGC
>CAJXXD010000020.1 GCA_913062835.1 uncultured Gammaproteobacteria bacterium | reverse complement strand
GAGCCACCGGTTTGCCATGCTTTCACACTGATCGGCACCAAATCATCCATCGAGGCCCGACCCTCAGCCAACTCACGCTCTGCGATATACGCGGTCATCATTTTAGTCAATGAGGCCGGTGGCAAACGCTCATCTGCATTGTGCTCGACCAATACTTCCCCGTTTCGTGCATCAATTAGCAAATAACCGGTTGCATTCAACTTAGGGGCCGCAGGAATGGGTGGGCCGTTACCCAATGCCTCGGTCAGGGGCACATTTGCCATGGCCATACCGCTGACCAATGACCACGCTGCTATCCACAAAAACCGCACCCTACACTCCTTTTTCAATTTGCATTAATTCAATTCCGTTCGTGCTAACAGACGCTGCGGCGTCCAACCGAGGCCTACCAATTGCTGCATGACCGCCTCGATCACCGCTTCGTCTGGCCGAGGGACAACCTGCACTCGATACAGACCTGTACCGGTCGGCTCGACTCGAACCCGAACCGACTCAGAGCCTATCTGACCTGACAGTTCATTGGCTAATGCGCGCGCCTGTCCCTCATCCGACAAGGCTGTGATTTGCAGCACCGCCTGCGCCGGAGTGACCAAAGGGTTTGCCACTATGCCCGGACGATCGACAGGGGCTTTTAGCACCTCATAGCGCACCTCAGCCGTTCCCTCAGCTTCAAAGCCCAAACGCTTGGCTGCCGCCCATGAAAGATCCAACACGCGATCCGGTTTAAAAGGACCCCGATCATTTACTCGTACGATCAGCGACCGGTTATTCGCTAAATTAGTCACCCTAACCCAAGCGGGGATCGGCATGGTTTTGTGTGCAGCGGTGAAGGTAAACATGTCAAAAGGTTCGCCCGATGACGTGAGGCGGCCGTGAAATTTGCGGCCGTACCAACTGGCAATACCCGTTTCACTGAATCCCTCAGGGACGGGTTCGACTTGGTAAAATACGCCATCGACTTCATAACGCTCGGGGTTGCCGTAGCGGGCCAGCGGCTCATCGGCGGGCCGAGGCTCTGGCAATGCATCCACATCCACCGACACCAGTAAGGGTGGACCGTCTGGCGCCTCTGTCGGGGCCGGCTCACTTTGCGAGATGTCGGCGTCACGGCCCATCCATTGACCAACCGACGCACAGCCAGTCAGACCCAAACACACCAATACGATCCAAACCCGCATCAAGGAGTAATTTCCTTTTCTATCTCAGACGCCAATTGCGTCACTGCCATCGCGTATAAAGGGCTGCGATTGTACCGAGTTATGGCATAAAAGTTTTTAGTCACTGCCCAATACTCAACACCCTGAGCTCCATCAAGACCCAACACATCCAGCTCTAAATCAGCCCACTCATTTGGCAAGCCCGTCACATCGGCGGCGATTAATTGATCCCCGCGGTACTGGATCTTAATTGACCTCTCGAGTTCAGGCGCAAACTGACTGGCTGAGCCGATGGGATGGGCGATCCCTAGATTCGCGTCCCAACCATGGCGTGCGAGGTAATTGGCAACCGACCCAATGGCATCCACTGGATTTTCCAACAGATCCCGGCGCCCGTCGCCATCAAAGTCGATTGAATAGGCTAAATAACTCGACGGGATGAACTGTCCGTAGCCCATCGCGCCCGCATATGATCCTTTCAAGGCCAAAGGATCTAGGGATTCAGCTTCACCAAGCAAAAAAAGTGATTCCAATTCGCCAAGGAAAAATTCAGCGCGGCGTGGGTAGTCAAGGCCAAGGGTTGCTAAGGCATCAATTACACGGAAGCTGCCTTTGTTGCGACCATAATAGGTTTCGACACCAATGATGGCCAAAATAACTTCAACCGGTACACCGAGCTCCTCTTCGGCCCGGTGCAGTGTGTTGCGGTGAACCGAGTAAAATTCGGCGGCCGCCTTGGCACGCTCAGGTTTTAAAAATATTGGCCGATAGTCACGCCACGCTTTTCGCTCAGCGGGTCGATTCATCGCATTAATCACTGAATCCAGTCGCTTCGCTTCGCCCATGGCAGACAACACGAAGTCTCTCGATACGCCTTGAGTTGCCAAACGATCGGCCATGGCTTTGACTTCAGGGCGATCCGCATAATTGGCGTGTGCGATTTGCGCAGTCGATACCGAGACTGCGGCAACCAGAGCGAGTACCTGTTTTTTCATGGAATGTCTCCAGACAATACGCGGTTAGTTCGTTGCATGGCCATCATCAAGCCAAAGCCCGTCAATAAAGAAACCACCGAGGTTCCACCATAACTAATCAATGGAAGCGGAACACCGACCACTGGCAGCACCCCACTCACCATGCCTAGATTAACAAATACGTAGACAAAAAATGTGAGGGTAATCGACCCACACAACAGACGACCAAATAGTCCATCTGCGCGCAGTGTCATAATTAAACACCGGCCCAAAATAAGTCCGTACATCAAAAGCAACAAGCAGACACCCAGAAAGCCCAACTCCTCGCCAATAACAGCCACAATAAAATCGGTATGCGACTCCGGCAAAAACTTAAGCTGGGCTTGGGTGCCCAGTCCGTATCCTTTGCCAAAAATGCCTCCCGAACCTAAGGCAGTCATCGCCTGAATCGTGTTCCATCCTGCGCCCAAGGGGTCGCTTTGGGGGTCAAGCAGGGTCAACACACGCGCCTTCTGATAGTCGTGCATGACGTGCCATAAAAGGGGCAAAGCCGCCAGCGCCAAACCGCCCAACCCCAGCAAAATTCGCCAGGAAAGTCCCGCCAGAAACACCACAAAAAAGCCAGAACCCGCAATGATGATACTGGTCCCTAAATCGGGTTGCCGCGCGATAAGCAGCACAGGACCGACAATCAAAGCCCCAGCCACCAAAAACTGCCACAGTTTTAATGGAATCTGATGTTGTGTGACCCACCAAGCCACCATGGCCGGCAACGCCAGTTTCATTAATTCAGAGGGCTGGAATCGGGGCAGCCCAGGCAGATCGAGCCAGCGCTGCGCGCCTTTTGCACCGACGCCGATCCACAACACCATCACTAATAAAAGAACCGCCACCACAAACACGAAGGGGGTGATTTGCACAATCAGGTCGCGGCGTACTTGAGATAAAAAAGCCATCACTCCAAGGCCAACAAATAAGTGCACTGCTTGACGCATCACCATCGCCTCGTTTTGACCGGAGGCGGAATACAAAACAGCCAATCCAAAGACACCCGTGATCAACAGTATCAGGCTTAAAAACGGATCAAGACCGTATCGCTGTGCGAACCGTTTGGGCCGGAAGCCTTCAATGTGCCCGGTGTCAGTTGCGGTAACCATGACTTCTCGATAACACCGTTTCGTTGACCCGCGCCACACGCTCTAAATCAGCCGGCAGCGCACCAGATTCCCGCTCTACCAACCAATAATCAAAAATTGCTCGAGCCACTGGGGCAGCGGTTGTTCCACCAGAGCCTCCATTTTCCACGATCAAAGCCACCACCAGGGTCGGATTTTCAGCCGGCGCAAACCCGACAAAGAGCGCATGATCACGCAACCGCTCTTCAATCTCGTCTTCGTTGTACTTCTCATCTTGGCCAATTGAAAATACCTGTGCGGTGCCCGTCTTACCGGCGATTCGATAGGCAGCGCCCTGGCCGGCTGCGCGTGCCGTACCCCCTTCGCCATGCATCACTGCTTCCATGGCTTTGATCATTCTGAGCCAATCCGACGGCTGCCCGATATTGACTGGCGTGCCCTCATGATCTGCTTTCAAAGCAAAGTGGGGATCCAAAAAGCTGCCACGACGTGCCATCACATTGGTGGCTGCGGCCAATTGCAGTGGCGTGGTGACCCAATAACCTTGGCCGATACCGGCAATCACAGTCTCGCCTAAATACCATGATTCATTTCTAGCCTCACGCTTCCACCCACGGCTTGGCAGAATCCCAGGCACATCACCCAAGATGTCTTCGCCAAGGCGACGCCCAAAACCAAAAGGCGCCATCCCTTGGGCCATTTGATCCACCCCCAGACGCACGGCCATGTCGTAGAAATAGGTGTCGCATGATTCCACCACCGCTTTTTTCATATCGACCACTCCGTGCCCCCAAGGCTTCCAGTCACGGTATCGGTGAGATATGCCGGGCAATTGAAAGAAACCCGGATCCTGGATCGAATAATCCCAACTGACGGCCCCATAATGGATTCCGACCATACCCAGCATCGGCTTAATCGTAGAACCGGGTGGGTACTGCCCTCGAAGAGCCCGATTAAATAAAGGCGCATCGCGATCCTCTTGAAGTGCTTTATACAACGCACTCGAAATGCCGCCGGTAAATAGGTTGGCATCGAAACTTGGGGCGCTCACCAATGCGCGAACCCCTCCGGTAGCTGGATCCATGGCAACCACAGCCCCGCGTCGATCCCCCAAGATGTCAAAAATCGTGGCCTGCAACCCAATATCCAAATGGATCCGGATGTCCTCACCCGGAGTTGGTGATTCCTGGTCGATGGTACGCATGATCTGGCCACGGGCACTGGTTTCAACCCGCTCTAATCCCACCTCACCCAGAAGATCTTCCTCATAGGCTCGCTCAATGCCTGTCTTACCGATCATTTGTGTGCCGGCATAGCGACGTTCACTCACCTCCTGCAACTCATCGAGGGACAGACGACCGACGTGCCCCAAGCTGTGTGCCGTCAACCCACCAAAGGGATAGAAGCGACGGGGACTGGCATCGAGACGCACTTCGGGGAATAAAAAGGCATCGACCGCTAATCGGGCTGTTTCTTCGTCGCTGATCTGATCCTTAAGTACGACCGGTTCACGCGGCCGTCGACGGTTGCTGACCCGCTTTCTGAAATCTTTGATTTCATCGTCCGTTAAGGAAATCCGAGATTGGATATTGAATAAAAGTGCATCGAGGTCCTCGGATTCTTCAGGAATCACAGCTAATTGGAGCCGAGGTCGATTCTCGGCCAAAACCACGCCCTGATGATCTAGGATCTGCCCGCGCGCCGGAGGCAATGGCAAAATTTGAATTCGATTGGCCTCGGACGCCGTCACAAAGCGTTGGTGCTCAATTAACTGAAGCCAAACTAAACGCCCAAGCAACGCCATCAAAAGCACACCGCCGATTGTGGCCGCGACAGCCAATCGCCGACTGATCACTTGCCGTTCTTCAATGCCACTGGTGAGCTTCAACTCAACTCCTATGGTATGGGTGACCCTGACGGACCGAGTCCGCCCGGTACAGTTGTTCAATGACGATTAGCCGAGCGAGTGGGTGCGGGAATACCAAAGAGGACAAACTCCACACAGCATCTGCTCGCTCGCGAGCAGCCGCATTCCAGCCATCAGCCCCACCTATAGCAAAGACCAAAGAACGGCCAGAGAGTTCCCAACGCGTAAGTTGTTCAGCTAAAGATTCCGTATTCCACTGACGGCCTCGCTCATCCAACAACACCAAAAAATCAGTCGACTTAATTCGCTCAAATAACCGCGCTTGGTGATCAGCTTGCGCTAAGGCACCTGACTTCTTGGAGGCCGGAATCTCGTCTAACAGAACCCGGAATTGGTGTCTGAATCGAGGCAAATAGTCAGCGCACCCCGCTTGCACCCAAGCTGGCATTTTCTGCCCTATCGCAAGGATGCGAACGTCTGCCATCAGTTTTCAGGGGAGGTGTCTGCCTCGGCACCCCGACTGCGTCGTTCCCACAACCGCTCAAGATCATAAAACTCTCGAATGGGTGGTTGCATCACATGGAGTACCACGGAATCGAAGTCGACCAACACCCATTCGGCTGCATCCTCTCCCTCGCTGCCCAAGGCAGCGACACCGTGTTTGGTCTTCAGCTCGGTCGCCACGTGGTCGGCTAAGGATTTCACATGACGACTCGAGGTGCCGCTGGCGATGACCAGAAAATCGGTGACAGAGGTCTGACCCTGAACGTCCACCACCCGAATATCGAGGGCTTTCAAGTCTTCTAAGGCATCAACAATCAGCCGAATGAGCTCGTTATCTTCAATCATTTACAGTCCGATAGAGGTTATGGTTCGAAATATAGTCATGGATTTCTTGAGGAACCGGAAGCGTTTCAATGCCCTCGGCGATGAGTCCCCTCACTTCTGTCGAGGACGTGGGTACCGCAGGTGTCTGCAATCGGCAAAGGCATCCAAAGGCACTGCCTGCCAAAGCGTCGATCGAATCGACAGGCCGCATCGAAGCCAAAACATCAGGGGTTTCGGCTGTCTGCCCGTCTCGATCCAAGATGCACACATGCGCGAGCTCTACGATCCGCTCGGGCTGATGCCATCGCGCCAATCCACGGGCGGCATCCGCACCCATACTCAAAACCAGGGGTTCATCCGGCCCATACTCAGCTCGAAACGCTTTCAAAGTATCGACAGTGTAGCTCGGACCATCCCGCTCCATCTCGATCCGATCAACCGTAATGCGCTCATACCCTGACAGTAAAAGATCCAGCATCGCGAGACGGTGTCCTGAATCGGCCACTGACTGGCGATGAGGCGGCAAACGATTGGGGATCACGTGAACCAAGGCATGGGGGAAGGCCGCCGATAAAGCATCCATCATGGCCACATGGCCGTTGTGAACCGGGTCAAAGGTGCCGCCAAAAAGGATCTGCACTAGCGCCTTACCTGCCCATCTCCGAACACAACCCACTTTTGATTGGTGAGGCCCTCGAGCCCTACCGGTCCACGTGCATGAATTCGATCCGTTGAGATGCCAATCTCTGCTCCGAGCCCGTACTCAAACCCGTCTGCAAATCGCGTGGATGCATTGGCGATCACTGACGCTGAATCGACCGCCCTTATGAATTGCCGAACCGTCGTGTAGTTTTCAGACACAATGGCATCGGTGTGATGCGAACCGTGGGTATTGATGTGATCAATGGCGGCGGTCACATCAGGCACCACACGAACCGCAACGATCGGCGCCAAATATTCGGTATCCCAATCTTCATCGGTGGCCGCGATTGCATTCGGTATCGCCGCACAGGTCGCTGCACACCCCCGAATTTCGACCTCGTGACTGGCCAACATAGCACCCATCTGCGGCAACAGCACATCGGCCACATCGGCGTGGATCAAGAAGCTTTCCGCGGCATTGCAGACGCCGTACCGGTGTGTTTTTGCGTTCTCGAGAATCGCAAGGGCCCGTTCTGTGTCGGCATCCACATCCACAAACACAGGGTCTGCTCCAAGGTAGCGAATAACTTCTGCCGTGGCCGTGAATGTGTGCGTGGTGGTAATCACCTCATCACCCGGGCCAATGCCCAAGGCCTCCAAGCCTAGGTGCAAAGCCGCCGTGGCTGAGTTGACGGCTATCGCTTCCACACCGCCGCCTAGGTAATCAGCAAAATCGGCTTCAAACTGCTTAGCCTTGGGACCGGTTGTGACCCAGCCTGAGCGCAAGGCAGAAACGACTTCGGCTATTTCTGCTTCACCAATTTCAGGAAGGGCAAAGGGTAAAAATTGAGTCATGATTTATTCGACAATTGCTTAAAATAATACAAGGATCCAAGATATTCTTTTTCTTTGACAAAACCATGTCGCTCGTAAAATTGGATAGCTCCTTGATTCTTATTTTTCACAGACAAGCCATAACAACCGATACCCCTGCGCAAAAGCTCTTGCTCTAAGAAATGAAGCATTTCTTTACCGACTCCCTTGCTTTGACTACCGGGTTTGGTGGCAATAGAAAGAAGTCTGAACTTGGCTTTTGATGGCTGCGAGGTATAAATTTTTGTCTTTATAATTCCCATTATTTTGGTGAGCAATATGCTGGGGCGCCTGATTAATTGAAGCATCAGCCATCCTCTATTTTCTTGGGTAAATTTACTAACACCTGCCGAAACTTTTTCACCAGCAATAATAAAACCTAACACTACATTATTATCTACCGCTACAACGGACAGGTCTGACGCCTCAATCAGCCTAAAATTATACTCAATCAACTTATCAAAACCAAAACCGGAGGTAAAATGATCACTTGAATATGCCGAAAAATGAATTTTTGCAATTTGCTCCAACCTATTTTTTATGTTATGTGAATTAACAATCTCTACATTCATTTATTTCTCTAAAATTTTTATAAAATCATCAGATAGCACAGCATAACTTCTTTTTGCAGAGACAAATAATGCTCCACGTTGGCCCATCTGATACAAATCATCTTTACTCAATTTTGAAAGTTTAATAACCGCTTCCGCAATCAACTTGGCATTGTTTGGTGGTACTGTGATACCGCAACCCACTTCAGTTACAAGATCATTGCCTGAGCTAACTGATTGAATAATTGGCTTACCAGCCATCATGTAATCCATTAGTTTGTTAGGCGAAATACCAAACCGAAACAAGGCTTGGGGTTGCAGCCCAATAAATGCGATATCTATCGCCTCTAGTAAAGCTGGCATGGCTATCTTCGGCACAGCAGCCAGCATGGTTACGTTGCTCAAGTTTTCTATAGCCACACGGCGCATCAAACGGTCACGCTCAGGCCCTGTACCAACTAAGACTATTTCTACTTGGCCTTTGAGCAAACTCGCTGCATCCAGCAGCACATCGAGCGCATTAGCCAGACCATGGGTGCCTGCATAGCCTAGAACTGGCAAACCCCTGGCTTTGATATGCTGCAGGGCAGCGACTGTTTCAGCTGGCAGGGATGCACAAACTCGCCACTCGTCCAAATCCACCCCATTGGGCACATAAGCCCATTTGCCTGGGCTCATACCCCGCGAAACCATATATTCCAGGGTCTTGGGCAACATAGACACTACCCGCTGCGCTTTTTTGTAGGCATGGTCTTCAGCCCACTGCACCCACATGATAAACGGGTGCCAACGCGACATTCCACCAAGCTCCATGGGCGATAGCGGCCAAAGGTCGTGCACCTCGAAAACTAACTTTGCCTTAGCCAATTTGGCAATGCGCTCGGCCGGCCAAATGTCCATGGGGTAGGTGCTTGAAGCAATGACCACATCGGGCCTGAAGTCGTTTGCGATCTTCCGGGCATCGCGCCAAAGGTGCCCAATGAAGGAGAGGATGCTTTTGACACGCCCCACACCATTGCCCTGATACCTCGGCGTGCGATACCAACAGTAATCAACACCCTCAATCATTTGCCCGGTGTAACGTCCTTCACCAACCACGGCGTTTCAACCCTGCGACCCCGTTAATGATTACGACGGTTGTTTGGGCTCATAATTCGCCGTATCCGTGCCTTAAGAGGTGCTGGCGAGACCGTCGACCCGATCACTGTTAGGGGTCCCGTTGCAGGATGAGTTGCAGGATGATGAGAGGGGTTACTGTTGCAAAAGTGACCCCGTATAGAACTTCCTTGAATGGCCTCACCGCTTTACGGGTTCAGGGTCGTTTTTTCTAGGTAAATGTCTTGTTTGTCTTAGCTCCGCCGAGAGACACTCTGGGGGGCTGAC
>CAJXXD010000019.1 GCA_913062835.1 uncultured Gammaproteobacteria bacterium | reverse complement strand
AAAGACAGCATCTGTGATGCTTAAATTGAGGGATTCAGACAGTGCAAATGGCACAGCGCCTGCAAGACTTAGAATAAGCCAGAACATGACCGTCACAATGAATCCGTCCCGTATTCTTAGGTCGCGCTTCTCTCGCCGTACGGGCATCCACCCTAAAAAACCTGCAAAGAACACGAGGCACATAGCGGTCGCAAACAGCATCAACTGGTCGTCACTAAAAATTAAGCTGACGATCATCGGGGGCACCATGGTGAAGCTGAAAAGCATTAGCAACAGACCAAGGATTCTGAGGATCGTTTTTAACCGCATACAGGCCTACAAGAAGGTGGGTGCCACAGAGAACAAGCGTTCGACATCACTGATTTTGCGCTTATCGGTCAGGAACAAAATCACGTGATCCTCGTGCTCAATGACGATGTGATCGTGCGCAATGATGACCTCTTCTCCGCGCACAATGGCACCAATCGTTGCGCCACTTGGAAGGTCTACTTGCCCAATTTTTCGGCCAACCACTCGACTGGATCTTGAATCGCCATGGGCCACTGCCTCGATCGCTTCGGCCGCGCCCCGGCGTAACGAGTGAGCGGCATGGATGGAGCCACGACGGACCAGCTGCAACAGCGAGCCAATTGTCGCTTGTTCGGGGCTGATGGCGATATCGACTAAGCCGCCTTGCACCAAATCAACGTAAGCTGCATTGGTGATTAGGGTCATGACCTTTCGCGCACCGAGCCGTTTGGCGAGCATTGAGGACATGATGTTGGCTTCATCGCTGTTGGTGACTGCACAGAATACATCGACGTCTTCGATGCCTTCTTCTACCAACATGTCTTGGTTTGAGGCATCGCCTTGCAATACTACGGTCTTGTCGAGCATTTCTGACAGCTCTTTGCATCGCTGTGGGCTCCGCTCAATTAACTTCACCCGATATTGGTGCTCGATGGCGGTCGCAAGGCGCGCTCCAATATTTCCGCCGCCGGCAATCAAAACTCGGCGATAGGGCTTCTCAAGCTTTTGAAGCTCAGCGACAACCGCTCGAATATCTTTTCGAGCAGCAATAAAAAACACTTCATCTTCGGCTTCAATTACTGTGTCGCCGCGGGGGATGATGGGTCGATCTTTACGGAATACCGCCGCCACGCGAGTGTCGACCTTGGGTAAATCTTGCCTTAGATCTTTTAATTCCCGGCCGACCAATGCGCCGTCGGGATAAGCCTTAACGGCCACCAGTTGCGCTAGACCGCCCGCAAAATCCATCACCTGAAGAGCGCCCGGCTGCTGAATCAAACGGAAAATGGCTTCTGTAACCAGTTGCTCAGGTCGAATAATTTGGTCGATCGAAAACGCAGATTTACCCCCAAAAAGCGGGTTTGTTTTTAAATCCGCGGTGGTGTCGTATGCCGGTGAGCGAACCCGTGCAATTTTGGTGGGGGTGCGGAATAGCGCGGCGGCGATTTGACAGGCCACCATGTTGATTTCATCGCTATTGGTTACGGCAATAAGCATGTCAGCGTCCACACCGCCGGCTGCCCTTAAAATATCTGGATAGGAGCCATTACCGTGGATCGTTTGGATATCTAAACGATCTTGCAGAGCCCGCAAACGAAGGCGGTCTACATCGACCACGCAGATGTCGTTGGCCTCTGAGGCTAGATTTTCCGCGAGGGTTGCGCCGACTTGGCCAGCCCCAAGAATAATAATCTTCACGCCGTTGCCTTTTCAGGTTGGGTCGCCGATTTAACCAGAAGCGCGTAGTAGAAGCCATCACCGCCGGTGTGTGTCGGAAACTGTTGAGTCCCAAATCCCGTGTCTAGGCCTGGGATTTCCAAGAGTTGGAGCGTGGCTTCTTGGTGGCGATCGATAAATTTCTTCACCAACTCCTGGTTTTCACGGGGTAAAACAGAACAGGTCGTAATGAGCATGCGTCCGCCAGTTCGAAGGGTCGTCCAAGCGGCGTCGAGGATCATGGTTTGCATGCTGTTGAGCGCGCGCAAAGACTCTTCAGACCGCATCAGTCGGACATCCGGATTCCGTCGGATTACGCCAGTTGCCGAACAGGGGAGATCGAGGAGAATGGCATCAAATGGCTCTTTATCCCACCAGCCATCGACATGTGATGCATCGGCAGCCTGCAGGTGTGCACGCAAGCCAAGTCGCACCAAATTTTCTTTGATACGCGTCAGTCGTTGCTCACTGATATCGAGCGCTGTCAGTTGCACATCCGCCAGTTCCAACAGATGACATGTCTTACCACCGGGTGCAGCGCAGGCATCTAGGATACGCTCCTGATCCGCCGGACCGAGCGCCAAGGAAGCCCATTGACTCGATTCGTCTTGTACACTCACGGCGCCGTCGTCAAAGCCAGGCAACGCCTGAATGCCGGTGGGTTCGGCTAGCCGGATCGAGTCAGGTGCGGATCCTGGCACAGCATCGATTCCCTCATCCAACAACTTTTGTAGGTAGGCATCGCGAGATCCTTTTCGGCGATTCACGCGCAAGGTCATGGGTGGATGGACATTGTTCTCGACTAATATCTGTTCCCACTGCTCGGGCCATGCGCGGCGCAACTCCTCAATAAGCCAAATTGGATGGTTCCAAAGCGCCTCCTGAGAGCGGCGCTCCATTTTCAGCTCGGACTTCTTGCGGATAAATTGTCGTAATACGGCATTAATGAGCCCGCGTGCCCAGGGACGGCCTTCAAGCACGGTGACATCGACATATTCGGAGACGACCGCATAGGGCTTAGTGTGCATCCAGCCGAGCTCGTAAATGCCGCATCGTACGATCGCACTTAAAATTTGATCTCGTGCTTTGAGGGGTTTGTCGAGCAACTGCTTCTCAATGGCTTCAATATGGAACCATTCGCGGCAGATTCCGTAACAGAGTGCTTGAAGGTGTTTGCGATCCGGCTCGTCAAGAGATTTACCAAACTTCCGCAACAGCGCATCTAAGTTGGATTGCTGGTTTTGCAATGCATGAATAATTTCAACGGCGGATGTTCTAGCAGATCGTTTCATAGAGGCTCATTTGCGAGAACAATGGAGGTATGCCATGGCGCTTTTTGTTGGGATTTCATGGCCTGTGTGTCCATCCGCTTACCGCCTGGTAGTTGGCAGGCAAGGATCTGTAGGGCGTCGCCACCTGTGCCAACAATCACACGTCCATCTGAGGCCAAGGCCAATTCCCCCGGTTTAAGCGAGGCCTCAGGATACGCGCAGACTTCAAAAATTTTCAGTCGGTCCGGCCCTGCAAATGAAAAGGCCCCCGGTACCGGGTTAAAGGCATGGATGTGTCGCATAATTTCCGATGTAGGACGCTGCCAATTGATCAAGGCCTCCTCGGTTGAAATTTTAGAGGCATAGGTGATGCCGCTATCTGGTTGCGGGCACGCCTGAACTATTCCCTGATCGAGTTTTAACAAGGTATCGACGATTAAGTCACCTCCTAGGGCTGCTAGCTGATCGTGAAGAAAGGCCGTGGTGGTGGCGTCGCTCAGAACAACACGGGCTTTAGCCAGCATGTCACCGGTATCCAGCCCTTCGTCCATTTGCATGACGGTGATGCCAGTTTCGGTGTCACCCGCTTGAATGGCGCGCTGTAAAGGCGCTGCGCCTCGCCAGCGCGGCAGCAACGAGGCATGGACATTAAGACAGCCCAGTCTGGGCGCCTCTAGGATCGGCTGCTTAAGAATTTGTCCGTAAGCCACGACCACCAAGGCATCGAGCTGAAGCGCTTGAAATGCGTTGATTTCCTTGTCGCTCTGCAGCGTGTCTGGCTGCCGCACGGGTATATTCGCTCGCATCGCACACTGTTTGACGGCACTTTCTGACACTTTTTGTCCGCGCCCACGCGGACGATCAGGTTGGGTATAGACACACTCTACCTGGATATCGGGGCAGTTGATGAGCGCTTGCAGTGTAGGGACAGCAAAGTCAGGTGTGCCGGCAAAGGCGACGCGCAGCATTTATCCGGCTACCTCGGCACGTGATTTTTTTGTCAGTTTCGACCGGATTCGAGTGCGCTTTAAATTGGACAAATGATCGACGAAGAGCTTGCCATTAAGGTGGTCGCATTCATGCTGAATGCAGACAGCCAGCAGACCTGTAGCCTCCATCTCATAGGGATTTCCATCGCGATCGAGGGCGCGCAGTCGGATATGTTCAGGCCGTTTAACAACTTCGTAGATCCCAGGCACCGACAGGCAGCCTTCCTGCATTTCATCGATTTCTTCCGTCAGAAGTTCGAATTCAGGGTTGATCAACACCAGGGGCTCGTGCTCTTCATCTTGCAGATCAATGACTACCACTCGCAGGTGGACATCAATTTGACTCGCTGCGAGCCCAATGCCGTTCGCTTCGTACATGGTTTCGAACATGTCATCAACCAGCGTACGGATCGAGTCATCTACTTCAGCCACCGGCTTGGCGATGGTACGCAGACGGGGATCTGGAAACTCTAAAATAGTCCGCAATGCCATGATGTACCTTTTACTTGAAACGATTCCCAAGATGATCAAGTGTACCCGATCTCTAGCGGCATCCCTATGCCTCGTCATGATAATCGGTGTGGCGCCTGTCTATGCTTGCCCAATTGACCGATTGATGAAATGGTCTTCATTTCAATCAAGTTGCGACACCGATTGTGTCGCTATCCACCCTTTGCCGGGTTCAGGCTTAGTTGAGTATTTAGGAAGCCCTCAGCAATTTGTGGGCTACCCCACGGTATCTCGAAGCCTGTTGCGCCCGATTCAGTGGTCGCAGAAAGTCATGCCGATTCCTCTGAAGCATCTCGCAGTGGCCGGTGTTGCTAGTGGGGTCTTAACAGGATGCCGTTACGGTTGGGTCGATCAGGGCTTTACGGTCGGGTTGAGGCCCGGGTCTTGGGTTTCTGCTCAAGTGGGTTCATTCTTGCAGGCTGATTTTTTTCTGCTTCACGTCGTACACGACCGAAGTTTTGGTGTCTATGATGTGAACCGGATGAGAGGGAGACAATGAATTGAACCGGGCAGATATCACCATGATGGCCTCTGTTCTAAACCATGGCGGCGTGGTTGCGTGTCCTACTGAGGGCGTTTGGGGTCTGTCTTGTCGCGCGGATCGGCTCGATGCCGTGGGTCGCATTCTTGAAATTAAGGCACGCGCCCCATCCAAAGGCCTGATCGTCTTGGTGACTGATTTTGAGCAAGTGTGTGACTGGGCAGCCTGTCCTATTCTTGAGAGTGCGCGGTCTGAAGAAGGTCGCCCAAGTACATGGGTGATCCCAGTCAAAGCGCACTGCCCTTCGATCTTGACCGGCGGCCGGACCTCTTTGGCGGTGCGTCAGGTTAAGATGCCATTGCTACAGAGGTTGGTGGCCTATGCAGGACCCATTGTCTCCACCTCGGCGAACCGCACTGGACGCCCTGCCTGCCGATTTAGGCATCAGGTCATGTTGACCCTAGGCGACCAAGTGGATTACGTCTCAAAGAATCAAACACAAGGGTTTAAGACGCCGAGCACCATTCGAGACATGGTGACGGGTGAAATCTATCGAGCATAAGGGATTAGGCGATGAACAGTGACGCGGTCAAATCGTATTTGACAGGTCTCCAGGATCAAATTTGTGCGGCTTTAGAACAAGAAGACGGCCACGCGAGTTTCACCGAGGACAGTTGGGCACGGAAAGAAGGGGGTGGCGGTCGCTCTCGGGTCCTATCCGACGGCCAGGTATTCGAAAAGGCCGGAGTGGGATTTAGTCATGTAATGGGCAGCACGCTGCCGCCTTCAGCTACAGCTGCTCGTCCCGAGTTGGCGGGTCGCTCGTGGCAGGCCATGGGCGTTAGCTTAGTGATTCACCCTGAAAATCCTTATGTGCCAACATCGCATGCCAATGTGCGCTTTTTTATTGCTGAAGAGGCGGGAAAAGACCCGGTTTGGTGGTTTGGGGGCGGGTTCGATTTAACCCCATTTTATCCGTTTGACGAGGACTGCCGGCATTTTCATCAGGTGGCCAAAGATGCCATCAGTCCGTTTGGTGAACAGTACTACCCTGATTTCAAGGCGCACTGCGATCGCTACTTCTTCTTACCTCATCGTCAGGAAACTCGTGGTGTTGGGGGTCTATTTTTCGATGATTTTAACGAACTTGGCTTTGAGCGAAGCTTTGCCTTGATGCAAGCCGTCGGCAATGCCTTTGTGCCGGCTTACCTGCCGATCGTGTCACGCCGTAAAACTGAAGAATACGGCATGACAGAGCGCGAATTTCAGCTATACCGTCGTGGTCGGTATGTAGAGTTCAATTTGGTTTACGATCGAGGCACTCTGTTCGGTTTACAAAGTGGCGGTCGGACTGAATCGATCTTGATGTCCATGCCGCCCTTGGCCCGTTGGGAGTATGGCTTTACCCCCGAGAAGGGCTCTGCCGAGGCGCGACTGGCGGAGTATCTGGTGCCAAGGGATTGGGTGTGATGTATCGATTTGCGGTATTTGGTGATCCTGTGGCTCACTCAAAGTCACCTGAGATTCACCACCGGTTTGCAGAGCAGACCGGTTTGGATGTGAGGTACGAAAAGCATCAGGTCCAACCGCGTGACTTCCAAACACGCGTCACTCAGTTTTTTGCCGATGGCGGAAATGGACTGAATATTACGGTACCCCATAAATTGGCAGCCTTTCAGCTCTGTGAAGATTTAACTCCCGAAGCGGAAATTGCCGGTGCCTGTAATACGTTGATGCGAACCGAGAAGGGGCTTTTGGGACACAATACAGACGGTTTGGGACTAGTCGACGATCTAGAGCGCCTCGGCTGGTACCCGGATCAACTTCGAATTTTGATCTTAGGTGCGGGCGGCGCTGTCGCCGGTTGCTTGGGGCCTTTATTGTCTGCCGGTGCGGAAGAGGTCGTGATTGCGAACCGGTCGGTGGAGAAAGCCGAGCATTTGGCAGAACGATTTGGTCGTCGCGTGTCTGCGACCGCTTTGGAGGAGTTAGACCGTCAGCGTGGGCCCTTCGATTTGGTAATCAATGGAATTTCGGCCGGATTGTCCGGCAGCACGGGCGTGATGCTGACCGATCGTTTGCTGAACGATCAGGGGGCGTGTTATGACCTGATTTATGGCGCACAGGACACCCCATTTTTGAAGATGTGCAGCAGTCTCACGGCCCATCGTGCGGATGGGCTTGGCATGTTGTTAGGACAGGCAGCTCGTTCATTTGAGTTATGGACTGGGGTTTATCCTGATCCCTTTGTTCAGTTGCCTGACTTCGGCCGTGATACGGGCTGATCTGTAATTTCTGATACACTAACGGCCTTTTGCGGGAGCTTAAATGGCTTCAACTCTTCCCTTAGCCCGACTGGGAATTGTCGGTGGCGGACAGCTTGCTCGGATGATGGCGCCTGCCTGCAGTGCCCACCAAGTTCAGCTCACCATTCTAGATCCAGAACCCGATAGTCCTGCAGGGCAGTTCGCTCATGCGCAAATTGAGGGAGCACTGCACGATTCAGAGTCGTTAGCGGCATTGTGTCGAGTGTCGGACGTCGTGACCTTCGATCTTGAGGATATCGGGGCTGATATTTTGATGACCCTGGCCGATCAGGGCATGACCATGGTGCCAAGCCCCGAGGTGGTGAAGCTGATCCAGAACAAGCAGGTTCAGAAGCAGCATTATCAAGCGCACGGAATCGCAACAGCCCCTTTTATGCCCTTGGCACTCGACGCGACCTTCGAGACAGTTGAAGCGTTTGGACTACCCTGCGTCCAGAAAGCCTGTGTGGGTGGCTATGATGGACGCGGAGTCCACATCATTCGAAATCGCACCGACTGGGACCGCCGTCTGATGACCGAAAGCTTTATTGAAGCCTTTGTGTCTGGCGGCATGGAGCTTGCCGTGATGGTGGCGCGAAATGCCCATGGCGAGATGGCGGCTTATGACCCAGTTGAAATGGTGGTCGATCCCGATCTGAATTTGCTGGACTACTTGCTTGCGCCAGCACGTGTACCGGCTGAGACGGTCGAAGCGGCCCAAGCGTTGGCCAAAGCGACGGTTGCTTCGTTTAATTCGCCCGGTTTATATGGTGTGGAGTTGTTTTTAACTGCCGAGGGCGATTTGTGGGTCAATGAGGTGGCGCCGCGCGCGCACAACTCAGGTCATCACACCATTGAGGCTTGTGTGACGAGCCAGTTTGAAAATCAATTGCGGGCCTGTTTGAACTTGCCGTTAGGTGACACCGCTCTCCGCGGCGCCGCGGTGATGATGAATCTTGTGGGCGAGCCTGACTATGAAGGCCCGCCCGTCATCGAAGGGCTCGATGTGTTACTGGCCGATGCAGACTGTCACCTTCATTTATATGGCAAATCACTGTGTCGACCCGGTCGTAAAATGGGTCATATTACCTGGGTCGGTTCCGACCGAGAGGCAGTGATCGCACGCGCATTGGCGCAGCGAGATCGTATTAAGATTCGAGGAGCAGAATCACTATGAGCACGAAAGTGGGTGTCATTATGGGGTCGGATTCCGACTGGTCTGTGATGCAGGCTGCGGTCGAGGCCCTGACAGATTTGGGCGTGGGCGTTGAAGCCACTGTCGTGAGTGCACACCGCACACCCGATCGTCTGATGGAGTATGCGAAAACTGCCCGCGATCGAGGCTTGGATGTGATCATCGCCGGCGCGGGTGGTGCCGCCCACTTACCCGGAATGGTAGCTTCGGCGACCGAGCTCCCTGTGATCGGAGTGCCGGTTGTCGCAACGTGCCTGAATGGCGAGGACAGTCTTTTATCCATCGTACAAATGCCCAAAGGGGTACCGGTTGCGACCGTGGCTATCAACGGTGCATACAATGCAGGCCTGCTGGCTGCTCAAATTGTTGCCACAGCGGATCCGAAACTCCGTGATCGCCTAGCGGAATACAAGCGAGATTTGGCCGCACAGGTGATTGAAAAGGCCGCTACGGTCGAGGCGGCGGCTGAAAAAATCAGCCGGTAATGTCTCGATGGGTTTGCGCCAGCTTTATGTAGTGGCTGGCTGAATAAGCCAAAGCCTCTTTCTCTTTCTCAGTCAGGGCACGCGCCTGCTTCACAGGCGACCCGACGTACAGATAGCCGGAACTCAGTGTTTTGCCCGGGGGCACAAGACTGCCCGCACCGACCATCACCTGATCCTCGATAATTGCGCCGTCTAACACAATGGCCCCGATGCCAATAAGGACATCATCACCGACGGTACACCCGTGTAAACAGGCTTGATGGCCGACCGTTACGCGTTTGCCCACGATGAGCGGTGAGCCACCTGACGTATAGGGGCCGTCGTGAGTGCAGTGAAGCACCGCACCGTCTTGCACATTGCTGTGATCCCCGACCGTAATTCGATTTACGTCACCGCGAAGGGTCGCGTTCGGCCAGATGGAAACTGAGTCGCCCAGTGTAACCTGGCCGATCACGGTGGCTGAGGGATCAATCCATGCGCTGTCAGCAATGTCGGGTGCATGGTCTTTGTAAGCACGTATTGTCATGGTCATTCTTCTGTTATCGTGATTCATCTTTTCAACATAGGTGGAGTGCCTCTTGGCCGTCAAACGATTTATTGCAGGTGCTATGTGTCAGCAGTGTGGGCAGTT
>CAJXXD010000018.1 GCA_913062835.1 uncultured Gammaproteobacteria bacterium | reverse complement strand
CCAGCCGTTTGTCAGAGAAGCCTTTTCGCTTCAAACGCCACAGACCGTCACGATCCAAATCCGACAGCGCCATTTCCGAAAGGCGCGTTTCTTCCCAGATCAAATCTTCAATTTGCGCCAAGAACCAAGGGTCAATTTTCGAGACTTGGTACAACTCTTCAACGCTCATACCGCTTCGGAATGCATCGGCCACGCACCACAATCGGCGAGGACCGGGATTCGCCAGCTCATGACGCATCGCCTGAACCGCCTCTTCGGTATCCCATTCATACTGCGGATCAAACCCAGACACGCCAATCTCAAGACCTCTAAGCGCTTTTTGCATCGACTCTTGGAACGACCGGCCAATGGCCATCACCTCCCCGACCGATTTCATTTGCGTTGTCAGGCGACTGTCTGCCTGAGGGAATTTTTCAAAGGTGAATCGAGGCACTTTGGTGACCACGTAGTCAATCGACGGTTCAAAGGAGGCCGGAGTTGCCCCCCCTGTGATGTCGTTCGCCAACTCATCCAGCGTATACCCAACAGCCAACTTAGCGGCCACTTTGGCAATCGGGAATCCCGTCGCTTTGGACGCGAGTGCCGACGACCGAGAGACCCGAGGGTTCATTTCGATGACCACTAAACGGCCAGTGTCCGGGTTCACCGCAAACTGAACGTTACTGCCCCCGGTCTCGACGCCGATTTCACGCAATACCGCAATCGATGCATTTCGCATGATTTGGTATTCCTTGTCGGTCAGAGTTTGAGCCGGCGCGACGGTGATGGAGTCCCCTGTGTGCACGCCCATCGGATCGAAGTTTTCGATGGAGCAGACGATGATGCAGTTGTCCTTTCGATCACGGACCACTTCCATCTCATACTCTTTCCAACCAAGCAGTGATTCATCGATCAGCAACTCATTGGTGGGGGATAAATCCAGACCGCGCTCACAGATTTCTTCAAATTCTTCACGGTTATAGGCCACGCCGCCACCGGAACCCCCCATGGTAAACGACGGGCGGATGATGCACGGAAATCCAAGATCAGCCGCAGCCGCACGGGCTTCGTCCATGGTATGCGCAATGTGACTCTTGGGCGTTTCCAGTCCGATGGCAATCATGGCCTTATCAAACCGATCCCGGTCTTCGGCTTTATCGATGGCATCCGCATTGGCGCCAATCATCTGAACGCCAAACTTCTCTAAAATGCCTTCCCGGTCCAAATCGAGCGCACAGTTCAATGCGGTTTGACCACCCATGGTTGGCAAGAGCGCGCTCGGACGCTCTTTTTCAATGACTTTGGCAACCGACTGCCAACGAATCGGCTCGATATAGGTCGCATCCGCCATGGCGGGATCGGTCATAATGGTTGCGGGGTTCGAATTCACCAAAATAACGCGATAGCCCTCCTCACGAAGCGCTTTACAGGCCTGCGCACCGGAATAGTCGAATTCACACGCCTGACCGATCACAATTGGGCCCGCGCCAATGATCAAGATGGATTCAAGATCGGTACGTTTTGGCATTAGCGAGCCTCCATGGCAGCAATAAATTGATCAAACAACGGTGCCACATCATGCGGACCGGGACTGGCTTCTGGGTGACCCTGGAAGCTAAACGCCACCTTGTCTGTGCGAGCGATGCCTTGCAATGACTGGTCAAACAGCGATCTGTGAGTCGGTTTCAGGTGATTCGGCAGAGTCGAATCATCGATCGCAAATCCGTGGTTTTGACTGGTGATCATCACCTCACCGGTTCCTAAATCCTGCACCGGATGATTGGCCCCATGGTGCCCAAATTTCATTTTGATGGTCTTTGCGCCCGAGGCTAGGCCCAACAATTGATGTCCCAAGCAGATTCCGAATACCGGGATGTCGGCCTCCAAGATGGCTTGGATCGCGTCAATAGCATATGAACAGGGTTCTGGGTCGCCCGGGCCATTTGATAAAAAGACCCCATCGGGAGACATTGCCAGCACCTCAGCAGCCGGCGTTTGGGCAGGCACGACGGTCAATCGGCACCCCCGATCGGCCAACATCCGCAAAATATTGCGTTTCACTCCGAAATCATAGGCCACCACATGATAAGGCGTGTTTTCTATGGTCGGATGCCCCTCACCCAACCTCCACGAACCTTCGGTCCAGGTGTATGGCGATGCCACGGTCACTTCTTTTGCCAAGTCCATTCCCGCCAACCCTGGGAACGCAGCTAGGGCCGCTTTGGCTTCTGCAACACCGGCTTCAGAACAGGCAGTTTCACCCGCAATAATCACACCCGCCTGGGCGCCCTTTTCACGAAGAATTCGCGTCAGCTTGCGCGTATCAATGTCTGCAATACCCACTACACCCTCGGTTTTCAGATAGCTGTCCAGCGATTGGGTAGCGCGGAAATTACTGTGTGCAAACGGCAAGTCGCGAATGATCAAACCGCCCGCATGAATACGATCGGACTCTTGGTCTTCAGGGTTCACCCCCACGTTTCCGATGTGGGGATAGGTCAAGGTCACCAACTGACGCGCATAGGAGGGGTCAGTTAAGATTTCTTGATAGCCCGTTAGGGCGGTGTTAAACACGACTTCGCCAACCGAAAAACCGTCAGCACCTATAGAGCGGCCAGCAAACTGGGTGCCATCCGCAAGCATTAATATGGCAGGAGAATTCAACCGGGGGTCCTCTGTCTCGAACAGACTCGGCAGGCGCCGAGCGATTGAGCGAGTATTTTAGGGATCTTGGGTCGGCTTGTCTATGAGAAGCGACGGCTTCAATCCAAGCCGAGCACCTGACGCATGGTATAAAGACCCGGGGACTGATTCACCGCCCATGCCGCGGCACGCACTGCACCGTCGGCGAAGGTTCGGCGATCGCTGGCCTTATGGGTAATTTCGACGCGCTCACCATCGGCGGCAAACAGCACGGTATGCTCGCCGACAATATCGCCTGCGCGGACGGTCGCAAATCCGATTTGGTCCCGAGGCCGTGCTCCGGTGTGGCCTTCGCGACCGTACACCGCTACGCGATCTAGATCACGACCGAGTGCACCAGCGACTGCCTGCCCCATAGCCAAGGCGGTTCCACTTGGCGCATCCACTTTATGACGGTGATGCGCCTCCAATACTTCGATATCGACCGTGTCACCCAATACCCGCGCCGCGCGATCTAGCAGATCCAGCACCACGTTGACACCGACACTGAAGTTTGGGGCATATACCACGGCAATGGATTCCGCAGCCTTTGCGATGACCCGCTCTTCGTCTGGAGTAAACCCGGTGGTTCCAATCACAATCGGACACCGCTGATCCACGCACCATGCCAGGTGATTGAGTGTCGCCTCACGCGTGGTGAAATCAATGACTGCCCCCTGCGATATGGTCGCTGCAGGCAGGGCATCCGTCACCGCGACGCCTAGGGTGCCGTGGCCGATCAACTCACCCACATCCACACCAATTAACGAAGAGGTCCGGCGCACAGAGGCCCCGAAGAGCGAAACGCCCTCGGTTAGATACGCCGACTCGATCAGCGCCCGACCCATCCGGCCACTGGCTCCGGTTACCCAGACGTGTGTCATTAGAATTTCATCTCATCAAAGAACGATTTGACGCTATCAAACCATCCTTCGCGTTTAGGTGCATGGGTTTTGTGGTTCAAACTGGCGTGCAGCTCCTCAAGTAACTCCCGTTGTTTCGAGGTCAAATTCACCGGTGTTTCAACCAGCACACGGCATAGTAAATCGCCTTGAGCCCCACCCCGAACTGGCTTCACGCCTTTTGCCCTGACCCGGAAAAGCTTGCCAGTCTGGGTCCCTTCCGGCACCTTCAACTTGACCCGACCATCCAACGTAGGTACCTCGAGTTCGCCGCCTAACGCCGCATCGGTGAAGGAAATAGGGACTTCGCAGTACAGATCTTTTCCGTCTCGTTTAAACAAACGATGCTCTTTGACATCGACCTGCACATACAAATCGCCGGTAGGCCCGCCATTCAGACCGGCTTCGCCCTCGCCTGACAAGCGAATGCGATCGCCCGTATCCACCCCGGCTGGGATTTTAACTGACAGTGTTTTGGTCTCTTCCTTACGGCCTTGACCACGGCAATCGCCGCAGGGATCTGTGATGACCTTGCCCTGACCCTGACACCGAGGACAGGTCTGCTGGATTGCAAAAAACCCTTGCTGCATCCGAACCTGCCCTTGGCCATTACAAGTTTGGCAGGTTTTCGGAGAGGAGCCAGGCTTCGCCCCGCTTCCTTGGCAGGTCCCACATTCAGCGAGACGCGGCACCCGGATGGTCTTTTCCACGCCAAACACCGCTTCTTCCAAGGTGAGGTCAAGGGTATATCGGAGGTCGCTGCCGCGATGCACAGACGACCGTCCGCCACCGCCTGCACCGCCGAAAATGTCACCAAAGACATCGCCAAAGATATCGGAGAAGCTTGCGCCGCCGCCATGGAAGCCGCCTTGTCCGCCGCCTTCAAACGCATCATGACCATACCGATCATAAGCCGCTCGCTTCTCGGGATCAGACAGGACTTCATAGGCTTCGGACAATTCTTTAAATTTAGCTTCCGCAGCCGCATCACCCGGATTTCGGTCCGGGTGCACCTTCATCGCCAATCGCCGATAGGCTTTTTTCAGGTCGCCTTCAGACACATCTGAAGACACACCTAAAATGTCATAGTAGTCGCGCTTGGCCACTCAACTCTCCTTCCTTGGGATGCCAGTGCTGATCACTTCTTGTCGTCGTCTTTCACTTCTTCAAACTCGGCATCGACCACATCGTCGTCTGCGCGATCTGAAGACTGCGACTCACCCTGACCTTCCTGGGCACCGGCGTCTGCCGCTGCATACAACTTCTCAGCGATCTTCGCAGACGCCTCAGTCAGAGCGGTCGTTTTCGCCACAATCTCATCCTTGTTGTCGCCCTTCAAGGCTTCTTCCAATTCAGAGATAGCCGCTTCAACAGGTGCTTTTTCATCATCAGACAACTTATCACCTGCGTCGGACATCGACTTCTTGGTTGCGTGAATCATACTGTCGGCAGTATTGCGCGCCGAAATTAACTCTTCGAATTCACGATCCGCCTCGGCATTGGCTTCGGCATCTTTGACCATTTTTTCGATTTCTTCATCCGACAAGCCAGATGATGCTTTAATCACGATCGACTGCTCTTTGCCTGTCGCTTTATCTTTCGCAGACACGTTCAAAATACCGTTGGCATCAATATCGAAGGCCACCTCAATTTGTGGCATGCCACGCGGGGCAGGCGGGATATCTGCCAAATCAAACCGACCCAATGACTTATTCTGGCCAGCCTGCTTACGCTCGCCTTGGAGCACGTGAATCGTCACGGCCGTCTGATTGTCTTCCGCCGTTGAAAACACCTGAGTCTTCTTAGTCGGAATTGTCGTGTTCTTCTCGATCAACGCAGTCATCACGCCGCCCATGGTCTCAATACCGAGCGACAGAGGTGTCACATCCAGCAAAAGAACGTCTTTCACATCACCGGCTAAGACCGCACCCTGGATAGACGCACCCACGGCGACTGCCTCATCTGGGTTCACATCGCGGCGCGGCTCTTTACCGAAGAACTCTTTCACCTTTTGCTGAACCAAGGGCATACGGGTCTGACCGCCGACCAAGATCACGTCATTGATGTCGCTGGTCGAGTGACCTGCATCTTCCAATGCCTGCTTCACAGGCGCCAACGTCCGCTCGACCAAATCTTCAACCAAAGACTCGAGTTTGGCGCGAGTGAGTTTCACATTCAGGTGCTTAGGACCTGAAGCGTCTGCCGTGATGTACGGCAGGTTGACATCGGTCTGCTGGCTTGAAGACAGTTCGATCTTAGCTTTCTCAGCCGCCTCTTTTAGACGCTGCATTGCCAAAGGATCGCCTTTCAGATCCATGCCTTGTTCTTTTTGGAACGAATCGGCCAAGAAGTCGATGATGCGGAGGTCAAAGTCTTCGCCCCCTAAGAAGGTATCGCCGTTGGTCGACAACACTTCAAACTGGTGCTCGCCGTCGACTTCAGCGATTTCGATAATTGAGATATCGAAGGTACCGCCACCTAAGTCATACACGGCAATGATCGAATCGCCGCGCGATTGATCCATACCAAAGGCCAATGCTGCTGCCGTTGGCTCGTTGATGATGCGCTTAACGTCCAAACCTGCAATTTTTCCGGCATCCTTCGTTGCTTGACGCTGGCTGTCATTAAAGTATGCAGGGACTGTGATCACCGCTTCGGTAACGGCTTCGCCCAAATAGTCTTCCGCCGTCTTCTTCATCTTTTTCAGAATTTCGGCAGATACCTGTGGCGGCGCCAATTGATTGCCTTTGGCAGACACCCACGCATCGCCGTTGTCAGCTGCCACAATCTCGTAGGGCACCATCTTGATGTCTTTTTGCACCACGTCGTCTTTGAACTTCCGTCCAATCAAACGCTTTACGGCAAACAACGTGTTCTGCGGGTTGGTGACTGACTGACGCTTCGCCGGCTGTCCCACCAAAATCTCGTCGTCGGTGTAAGCGATAATCGACGGGGTGGTGCGATCGCCTTCCGCATTTTCAATCACCCGTGGCTTGCCGCCTTCTAGCACTGCCACGCATGAGTTAGTTGTCCCTAGATCGATTCCTATGATCTTTCCCATGGTAAATCCTCTCTGTTCATCCTTGTCCGGCGAGCCGGTTCACTGTCTGTTAAATTGCGGTCAACCTGCCGCATTCAAGGGTTAATTTGCTGGCGCTTGGGTCACAACCACCATCGCAGCCCGAATCACGCGGCCTTCAAGCTTGTAGCCTTTTTGCATCACTGCCATCACCGTGTTGGGCTCATGATCCGACGAAGGCACCATGCTCATCGCCTGATGTTCTTGGGGGTCAAAGGGCGCCCCGACTGGATCGATCGCCTCCACTCCGTGCTTTGCCGCCGTATCCATTAGAAGCTTGTGGGTCATTTCGGTACCTTCCAGCATCGCGGCATCGAACCCTTCGGTTGTCTTCGCAAGCTCCAATGCCCGATCCATGGAGTCCAACACAGCCAACAGATCTTTGACGAATTTTTCAATGGCATACCGGTGCGCATTTTCGACATCACGCTCAGCCCGGCGACGCACGTTCAATAGCTCAGCCTGAGCCCGCAATACCGATTCTTTCAGCTCTTCAATTTGAGTCTCTGCACTGGCGGTATCTGCACCCACATCCTCGCCTGACTGCGCGCTGTCGTTCGCTTCGCTTGTTTCGGGCTCTAGGGTCTCGTCCGGTACCTCAGTCTCTGCGGTCTTCGCAGATGTTTCGTTCCCTTCCTCATCGACCGGCGATTTCTCGTCTGCCATCTTCTCCTCCTTGTTTTCACCACGACTGAGCTACACTCTGTCGAGAACCGCATGTATAAGGTCAGATTCACCAGTTTCAACACGGGAACAAATGCTCACTTCGTTACACGTGCAAAATCTAGCGACTCTGGCGTCCGTTGAATTGGACCTGCCAGCCGGCTGTATCGCCATCACCGGGGATACAGGCGCGGGAAAATCCTTGATCCTCGATGCGCTTGAATTGGCGCTTGGAGGTCGATCGGATGCTGGCTTGGTCAGGGCAGGCACCGACAAGGCGCAGGTCATTGCAAGCTTTGAGATTGCCGGACTACCCGACGCTCAGGCATGGCTTGAAGAAAATGATCTTGGGGGTGAAAGCGAGCTGATATTAAGACGGACCCTCACGGCGGAAGGCCGATCCAAGGCCTACGTCAATGGCACGCCGATTTCTACGGGGCAATTGAAAGAGCTAGCCGAACAGCTGGTATTCATGCACACCCAGCACGCGAACTTAAAACTACTTCAAACCAAACATCAGTTGGCGCTGGTCGATGCCTTCGCCGACGGGGGAGCACTTGCAAGCGAGTGCCGTCAACACTATGCCCTGTGGCAACAACGAAAGTCCGATCTCGACACTTTGATTCAGCAATCACAACAAGCCGATCAAGAACGGGATTTGCTGGCATTCCAAGTCGACGAGCTACGTGCCCTTCAGCTGAGTGAAGGGGAGTTCGAAGCACTCGATACCGAACAAAAACAGTTGGCATCCGGCGAGAGTTTCTTGCGAGTCACCGCCGACTGTCTTCTCCAGCTACAGGGCGAGGATCAACCCGGTGTCATTGGTGTGGCCGAGCGATTGGCGCTGGAACTCCGAAAACTCAGCACCGATCACCCCACACTTGCCAATGCGGCCGAGCTGTTAGAGCAGGGGTCCATTGCGCTAGAAGAAGCAAAGCAAGATATCCAACATGCCGTGGATCGGTTTGAGATCGACCCCGAGCGACTTTCCTGGGTTGAAGAGCGTCTCGCGGCACTGTTCACATTGGCTCGAAAGCACCGGATTGAGCCGGAAGGATTGCCTGCTCTTCAAGCACAGCTTGAGGTGCGATTGGCAGATATCTCAGGCGCGCATGAACGCATTCCTGTCATGCAGCAGGAAGTCGACGCACTCAGGACTCAGGCCGAAGCCTGTGCTCGTCGGCTCACCGAAGCTCGGACAGCCGCCGCTGCCGCATTGTCAGAAGCCATCACCGCCCAATTTCCCGACCTCGGCATGCCACACGCACTGCTTGAAGTCCGGCTGCAGGCAGCCGAATCACTGGCATCGCACGGCTTTGAAACGGTCCAGTTCTTTTTTCAACCGAACCCTGGGCAGCAAGGGGGCAATCTCTCGAAGATTGCGTCAGGGGGCGAATTGTCGCGAGTTAGCTTGGCGATCCAGGTCATCACCGCAGCCCGCCTTGCCACACCCACGCTAGTATTTGACGAAGTAGACGTCGGGATTGGCGGAAAAACTGCCGCCACCGTCGGGCAGATGCTTCAACGACTGGCCGCAAACGCTCAGGTTCTCGTGGTGACGCACCAGCCCCAAGTTGCAGGACAAGCGTCTGCTCACCTGCATGTCAGCAAACAATCTGCAGCCGATGTCACTGTCAGTGACGCTCAATTACTCAGCGAATCTGCGCGTGTTGAGGAGATAGCGCGCATGCTCGGCGGGCATGAGATCACAGAAGCCACCCTGGCAGCGGCACGGGATCTTCGCGTTTAGCCCCGTTACGCGCCAACCAACCAATTGGCTGCAGCGTAGTACAGCGGGATGCCAAAGATAATATTGAACGGAAACGTCAACCCAAGCGATAGGCCCAAATACAAACTGGGATTTGCCTCAGGCAAGGCATGCTTTAATACGGCGGGTACCGCGATGTAGGACGCAGAGCCGGCCAGTACAGCCAATAAAGTTGCATTGCCAACCGACAGGCCGCCCAACCAGGCCAAGCACAGGGCGATACTGGCGTGGAGCAAAGGGGCCAAGATGCCATACAGCGCAAGCCGTTTAGGCACATCTTTTAGATCACTCAATCGCTGGGCCGTGGCAACGCCCATGTCCAGCAAGAAGAAGGCCAGCATGCCTTTGAAGATCATCCCGGTAAACGGATCCATAATGCCCTTGCCCACCGTGCCGGTCAGAAGCCCGATCAGCATGGCGCCGATTAAGAGAATTTGCGTGCCTTCTGTGAACGACTCTCGCATCACCGCACCGATGCCAGTATGGGCCGCCCGCGATTCTTGGGAGCGATACAGATTGGCCATCAAGATGGCGAAAATGATCGCCGGTGACTCCATCAGGGCCATGGCAGCCGCCATGGTGACTGAAAACTGCCGGTAGATGGCGCCCGCCGACCCGCCGAAAAACGCCATGGGAATAAACACCATTGAGAGCACCACCGCGATCCCGACGACGAGGC
>CAJXXD010000017.1 GCA_913062835.1 uncultured Gammaproteobacteria bacterium | reverse complement strand
CTCGAATCACCTTCTTAGAATTGGCGGGCGGCCCCCCCGCGGCCAAGCCCATTTCGATTAAAGTGCGTGGCACAGATTTTACGGAACTGAGAGCGGCGGCCGATGCCATCAAATCGATTTTAGCCAACACGCCGGGTGTCAAAGAAATTACCGACGATGCCTCCGACGGACGCATGGCACTCGATCTCAAAATCCGCGGGGATCAATTGGCGCGCACGGGGTTAACGCCGGCAGACATTAATCGAAACATCCGTCTGTGGGTGGATGGCGAGCGGGTTGCGACGGTGCAAGACGGTGGAGAGACCGTCGATGTACGGGTCTTAGCCGACTCGGAGACCTTGACCTCTCCTGAGGCGCTGTTGGCCGCCCAACTGCCGACACCCTCTGGTGGCATGGTGGCTTTGGGGGACGTGGTGGATGCCGAACGGACACCGGCTTTGGGCACGATCCGACATTATAACTTCCGCCGCACCATCACCGTCGAAGCCGAAATTGACAGCGCGGTGACCGATACGGTCACAGCTAATACGGCCGTTATGGATGCCTGGACTCCGCTTCAACCGCGTTATCCCAACGTCAACCTCGACTTCTCGGGAGAGCTTGACGACATCCAGGAGAGCCTCGACTCGATTGGGTTTTTATTCCTGTTCGGGCTAGGTGTGATGTATTTGATCCTCGGCACCCAATTTAAGAGCTACGGGCAGCCGGTCTTGATTTTAGTCACAGTGCCTCTGGCCTTCACCGGCGTGGTGTTGGGACTTTTTGTGACCGGTAATCCGCTGTCGCTGTATACCCTCTACGGGGTGGTGGCCTTGGCTGGGATTGCCGTGAATTCAGCGATTGTTCTGATCAGTGCCGCCAACGATCGATTGCGGGCGGGTATGAGTTTGCGTCATGCCACCTTGTATGCAGGACGTCGTCGGGTGGTGCCCATTGTGATCACAGTGATGACGACCGTCGCGGGCCTCTTTTCTTTAGCTGCGGGCTTGGGCGGCAAATCATTGATTTGGGGTCCTGTGGCCACGGCCATTGTCTGGGGTCTGGGTTTCAGTTCAGTGCTGACTTTGTTCGTGGTGCCCATTTTGTATTATTTGACCGGCAGACGCCGCGCACTGCGTCTGGCACCCGGATCTTGAAAAATCACCTAAGCGACTTACATTAATGATGAGACGCCATTTTGGGTCTCGTAGTTAATTGCCTCGTCTTCGGAGAGGCCAAACATGATCGCTTTAGGAGGATCACATGACTGTAGATTTATCACCCCTATACCGCACAGCTATTGGTTTTGATCGGTTGGCCAGCATGCTGGAAAACGCCAATCGGTTAGAAAGTGCAGGCTACCCCCCGTACAACATTGAAGTGATTGGTGAAGACCGATATCAGATCACCATGGCGGTGGCTGGGTTTAGCGACGATGAGTTGTCCATCGAATCGAAGCAAAACGAATTGACCGTGTCTGGCCAGAAGGCCGAAGACGCAGAGCGTGAGGAGCGAAAGTTCTTGCACCGTGGCATTGCCAATCGGAACTTCGAACGCAAGTTTCAGTTGGCCGATCATGTATTCGTAAAAGGCGCACGGTTGGAGCATGGCTTGCTGCACATTGAACTGTACCGTGAGCTGCCTGAGGCATTAAAGCCGCGAAACATTTCGATTGAAACAGGCCGTTTGCTGGAGAGCGACGCCTAAGTATTAGGCAGGACGCGTATAAGAGGCCCGGATTAACCGGGCCTTTTTGATTTAGGTCGGGTTTAGGATCATTCTTTAGGCCAGTTCGGTGGCCATTGTCATTGTTTTGACTTCAAATTATTGTGCAATGCAGTAAATCGTGTTTGCAAGGACGCCCATGACGCCCATCACTCGCCTGACCAATACGCCCTATGACGAACTGACCGTGGGTCTGTCTGCATCTCTCGAGAAGCGGTTGACCATGGAGGACATTCGCTTATTCGCAGTGATGACAGGCGATGTGAACCCCGTCAGCCTAGATGCGCAATTCGCCAAATCGAGTCGCTTCCATGACATCGTAGCCCACGGCATGTGGGGCGGCGCACTGGTCAGTACAGTACTGGGTACCGTTTTGCCCGGTGCCGGCACATTGTATGTCAGTCAATCCCTTGATTTCTTAAAGCCGGTTCGAATCGGCGATTCGTTGACGGTCACGGTCACTGTCAAAGAGAAACGGCCTGACGATCAGGTGGTCTTTGCCTGTGAGGTTTGGAATCAGGCAGGGGAGGCGGTGTTATCGGGCGAAGCCGTGGTGATTGCGCCGAGTGAGAAAATTGAATCTGAAGTGGTGGAGTTGCCGGATGTCTTTCTCAACGAACGGCAGCAGATCACAGAGCTTCTTAAAAGAACTGAGGCCTATCGGCCGCTCAAGGTGGCTGTGGTGCATCCGTGTGATGAAGTATCTCTCGGAGGCGCATTGACTGCCCGGGCGCGAGGTTTGATAGAGCCCATTTTGATTGGCCCTGAGGGCAAAATACGTGCGGTGGCCGAGGATTGTGGATTTGATTTAACCGGTGTGACCATTGATCCCGTGGCCCACTCGCACGCCGCTTGTCAGCGTGCGGTGGTGCTTTGCCAGCAGGACACTGTGGAATCTGTGATGAAAGGCTCGCTGCACACGGATGAATTGATGGCGGCACTCCTCTCGCGGAGTTCAGGACTTCGGACCGAAAGACGCGTCAGTCACGTGTTCGTGTTCGATGTACCCACCTATCCACGCCCTCTGTTGATTACCGATGCCGCGATTAATATTTCGCCGGATCTATTGGCCAAGCGAGACATCGTGCAAAACGCGATTGAGTTGGCCCATGCGCTTCGTATTCAAGAGCCCAAGGTGGCCATCTTATCGGCAGTGGAAACTGTCACTTCCACCATTCCATCGACACTCGATGCGGCCGCGCTCTGCACCATGGCCCGACGCGGCCAGATCACGGGCGCTGTGTTGGATGGCCCCCTCGCATTTGATAATGCAGTCTCAGAGGCGGCCGCTCAAATCAAAGGCATTGAATCGCCGGTCGCAGGCCGTGCCGATATTCTGGTAACACCTGACCTTGAGTCCGGAAATATGCTGGCTAAACAGTTGGAATATCTGGCTCATGGGGAAGGCTCTGGCATCGTGTTGGGGCTTCGTTTGCCTGTCATTTTGACCAGCCGGGCCGACGATGCGATGTCTCGGTTGGCGTCCTGTGCGTTGGCGGTGATCCTGCATGCACATCGTCAGGGAGAGGCCGTGTGATCTTTGTTATCAATGCAGGTTCCTCGAGCGTCAAGTTTGCAGTCTTCGACCGCGCCCAGCCCCCTTCGGTGATTGAGTCAGGTCAAGCATCTGTTCGCGACGGTGAAGTCACGGTGTCAGGCACTCTGTCCAATGGGGATTCGTTTTCGTTGCCCGGCTGGTCTCTGGACACCGAACACGACCGCGTGTCTTTGCTGTTAGAGGCGGTGGCCGAGACTTTGTCTAAGCAGTTTCAAAACGCTCCAGATGCCGTGGTGCATCGTGTAGTGCATGGCGGCAGCACGTTTCGGGAGCCGGTTCGCGTGACGGAGCCGGTACGTGACGCCTTGGAGTCCTTGGTGGATCTGGCGCCTCTGCACCAGCCAGTGAACTTGGCGGGCATCGATGTGTTTGCCGAGCTGTATCCGGACACCCCCCAAATTGCGTGCTTTGATACCGCATTTCATTTCGGGCAGAGCCCGCTTGAAACCCACTTTGCCTTACCTGAGCATTTGTTTGAGCAAGGGGTGCGAAAATATGGATTCCACGGCCTGTCCTATGCCTACATTGCCAGCGAGTTGCCCCGCTATGGCGTGAGCGATACCGATCGCGTGATTGTTTGTCATCTGGGCAATGGCGCTTCCTTGTGTGCGATCCAGGCTGGCCAATCGGTGGCGTCTACGATGGGATTTACTGCGCTGGATGGACTGCCCATGGGTACTCGGGCGGGACGCTTGGATGCCGGTGTGGTGCTGCATTTGATCGATCAACTCGGTTGGACTGTTGAGGAGGTCGAGCACCTGCTCTATCACGACTCGGGGCTTAAAGGGTTGTCTGGGATTTCAAGCGATGTCCGAACGCTTGAAGCCTCGACGGATCCGAGAGCCGCCTTTGCGTTGGCCTATTTCAGTTACCGGATTCAAGCTGAAATCGGTGCTTTGGTGGCGATTTTGGGCGGGCTCGATGTTTTGGTTTTCACCGCGGGTATTGGCGAACATTCCATGCAGATTCGAAGCCGTGTTTGCGAAGGCCTATCGCGTTGGTGGCCAGTGGAATTGGATGCGTCCGCCAACGAGGCGCAGTCTGAGACATTGCACACCGACCGGTCCCGTGTGCGAGTGCTCCGTCTGCCAACCGATGAGAACCTGTGGATGGCGATGTCTGCGAGTGCGCACTGTCTCTGAGTTGGGGCTCATCGACGGCAAAAATCTGGTATACAATGCGCAAATACAGGAGGAGCCTCATGAAATTTTTGAAAGAATTGACCCACGGAGATACCGGATTCGCATTAATGTTGATTGCGATGACGTTGACTATTCTCGCGTTGGCTTTTTAATTCCGTGATCCGCGCTTCAACGTATGCCATGGCCTGTCTGGTCGTGGTGTTCGCCACTTTGGCGTTCCATCACTACTATCCTTCAACGCAAGCCTACAGTTTGATGGCTTTTACTGTGGGTGCCGCGGCGGCTGTGTATGGATTTAAGCAGCTGTGGAAGGGCCTTAGTCGAGATTACATTTCGGCCACGGTTGTGGTGTTAACCTTTCTGGTGGCGGTTGTGTTGCCCGTCGTTCAGTGGGTGTTACAACGGCCGTCCTTATTTATTTCGGCCTTGATCTTTGGCGGCTTGTTGATCGGTGCGTTGCGCGACCGGTTGCCGAGTACGGTTGAATCGAACACTACGACCCATTCGTGAATCCCAAAGCCCTTTTGCATCAGGCGTTTGAAGCGGCTGTGGATGCCGCGAAAGCCCATGTGTTGATCCCTCATCTGGAGGCGTTACCGCCAGTCGAGGGGCAAACGGTTGTGTTGGTGGTGGGCAAAGCGGCTAGTGCGCAGGCACCGGTAGCACAGGCGTGCTTACCCCATGCCACCGGCTTGGTGATCATGCCCCATGGCCACTCCGTGAATACCACCTTTGAGGTGATCGAGGCGGCTCATCCGGTGCCCGATGCCGGTAGTGTGCGAGCAGCCGAGCGGGCCTTCGCGCTGGCACAAAGCTTGGGCCCAGCAGATCGATTGGTGTGTTTGATCTCTGGTGGCGGTTCGGCACTGATGTCCGCGCCTTTGCCTGGTATGCCGTTGGCCCTCAAGCTGGACATGCACCAAGCCTTGTTGGCATCGGGGGCGACTATTTCTGAGTTAAATACCGTGCGCAAGCAATTGTCCCTGGTCAAAGGAGGGCGGCTCGCAGCCGCCACCCAAGCGCAAGTGGTCAATTTTTTGATTTCAGATGTGCCAGGGGATCGAGCGGAATTCATTGCCTCGGGTCCGACCGTGCCGGCTCACACAACCCAGGCAGATGCATGGTCAGTGCTTGAGCGCCATCAAATTCCTGGGCGCGAGGCGTTGGAACCTTGGCTGGCCGATTCTTCTTGGGCGACTCCGGCACCGGACGATGCCTGTTTTGATCGCGTGCACACAACCTTGGTTGCTGCGCCATCTCAGTCACTCAAAGCCGCACAGGCCGTCCTCGAAGCGGCCGGTGTCGAGTGCTGGGTGCTCGGTGATTCGATTGAAGGCGATTCGGAAACCGTCGCGCGTGTCATGGCGGAGACTGCTTTATGGCAGCGTCGGCATGGACAGCGCACGCGGCCGCTGTGTCTATTGTCTGGGGGTGAAACCACGGTGAAGGTGTCTGGCGAGGGACTCGGCGGTCCCAATGCGCATTTTGCATTGGCCTTGTTGGATGCGTTGGCTGGAGAAGACGGCGTCTCTGCCATTGTCTGCGATACGGACGGTGTCGATGGTGGGGCGCAAATTGCCGGTGCCTATCTGGATTCACGTACGCTAGATGTTGCACAGAGGGCCGGCTTGAGCGTCAGCGATGCGTTAGTGCGCCAAGATGCCCACGGCTTTTTTTCGGCCATTGATCATTCGGTGATACCTGGGCCTACTGGGACCAATGTCAATGATTTCAGGGCGATTCTGATCGAGCCTTAACGGGGGCTTTTCTAAAGATCGTTTAACAGCGCAATCACGATCGAAACCGAGAGGATCGAGGTGATTGTGGAGACAAATATGCTGGTGGTCGCTGTGGGTGGGGACACCTGATAGCGGTTGGCAAATAAGTACATATTCATCCCGGTCGGCATTGAGGCCAGAAGTACGGCGACCGCGAGCCATAACGGCTCAAGATGTAAAGCACGGCCGACCAAAAACACCAGTAATGGGTGCAATGTATTCTTCAAAACGCTGATCAATACGGCAGGCCCAATCGATCCGGACAGCTTGTAGCCAGCGAGTGAGCTTCCGAGCACAAATAAAGCAGCGGGCGTCACGCTGTTTGCGACTAAATCGAACATGTCAGCCACGATGGGGTGCAGGCCAAGGTTGGTCATTTTCCATAAAAACCCAGTCGCGAGTCCGACAATGAGTGGGTTGGCAATCAGCCCCTTAGCGACCTGAAGGGGCAGTTTCGATAAACCCGCATCGCGGCCGCGTGCGACCTCGATGACCACTGTGACGACCGTAAATACGGTAATGCCGTGGATGGAAATCAAAAGAAACAGCGGAAACAGAGCTTCTTCGCCCAAGGCACGCGGAATCAGCGGAATGCCAAGCAGTACCGTATTGGCAAAGCAGGCGCCGAGGCCAATGACCATGGACTCAACCAGCGAGCGTTTCAGAAGAGACCAAGCCAACAAAAGGCCTAAGGCGAAAATGGTCCACAAAGGAACGTAATAGCTGATGAAGAGGGCGGTGGTAGAGGCTTTCGGGGGCTCTAATTCGACGACCGCTGAAAACAGAAGCATAGGCACTGCAAAATCAAACACATATTTTGCTAAACCGTCTCGATGGGTTGACTGGAAGTGGCCGGTTTTGGTGGCCACATACCCAATCAGCCCCAGCGCCAAGACTGGGGCAAGGACAGCAAAAACGGTGTCTATCATTCGGTGGATCGGTGCAGGTAGCTTTCAGGATCCGGCAGTGTACTGATTAAACCTCGTGATTGCATGAATTGAGCAAATTCGACCCAGGTAGTCCGATCTAGATCTCTCGTATGACGCGCGAGTTTTGGCAGGGTGTCTTTCCATGCTGCTTCGTTTAAAGGGGTATCCAAATCCATAGGACGATATTGCACAAAATTCCGATATGCAGCGTCAGGATCCGCCAAAATGATCGACATAGCTTGATCGAGCACGTCTAGAAAGCGTTCGATTTTGTCACTACCGGCCAGGTCGGGGTGGGTCACCAGAATGAGCTCTTCGTAGGTGGGGACCCCATGCTCCTCAGGATAGAAAGCTCGACCGGGGCGTTCATCCAGCATCATCTGATTGAGTTCGAAATTTCGGAACGCGCCAATCACGGCATCGACTTGTCCGCTATACAGTGACGGAGACAGACTGAAGTTCACATTGACTAGGCGCACATCATCGAGCGTCAGTCCATGGGTCTCGAGCATCGCCCCTAAGAGTGCATCTTCGAATCCGCCCACAGAAAAACCTACGGTCTTCCCCTTCAGATCGGCGATCGATTGGATTGGACCCTGATCCAATACGACCAGCGAATTGAGCGGGCTGTCGACAAGCGAGCCGACCCGAACAAGAGGCAGGTCATTGGCAAGGTCCAACATCAATGACGGTTGGTAACTGACCGCTATGTCTGCTTGTTTGGCAGCCACCAATTTAGGGGGTAATGAAGGGTCTGCGGGCTCTACCAGAGTCACCTCAAGGCCTGCGGCCTCAAAGAGACCTTCTGTTTCCGCGATGATTAACGGGGCGTGGTCTGGGTTAATAAACCAGTCGAGCAACACCGTGACTTTGTCTGCTTGAGCCACCGTTGCAGTCAGTGACAGAAAAACACCTGTGCACCAACCTGTCAGACTTTTTAGGCTTAAATGATGAGTCATGAGACCTCTCCTTACGTGCGTGACTGGCAGGAGATCTCTCACTCAGATGAAGTGAAACAATCCTGGCTCCCTACGCCGGTGTTACCCGGATCAGGTTCGAAGGGTTCATCTCAGCCGAAGCGCCCCTGCCGTTAATGAAGTGTATAAGAAAACGCCTCCAATCACAGAGGCGTCCTATCTAATAAGCCAATCTGTTGGCGGACCGTTAGTGAGCCGCTTTGAGTTCAAGCCGACGGCGGTGGAGCACTGGCTCGGTGTAACCGTTGGGTTGCTCCACACCTTTCAGTACCAGGTCCAAGGCCGCCTGGAATGCGATCGATTGATCGAAGTTAGGCGCCATGGGACGGTAGTTCGGATCCCCCGCGTTTTGGCTGTCGACCACGGCGGCCATCCGCTTCAAGGTTTCCATGACCTGCGCTTCGTTGGTGATGCCATGAGTCAGCCAGTTGGCGATGTGCTGTGAACTGATCCGAAGTGTGGCGCGGTCTTCCATGAGCCCGACGTTATTGATGTCAGGAACTTTCGAGCAACCCACACCCTGATCGACCCAGCGAACAACATAGCCCAAGATACCCTGTGCGTTGTTATCCAGCTCTGCTTGGATCTCCTCCGCGCTCCAATTGGGATTTGTAGCCACCGGGATGGTCAAAATCTCGTCAACCGAATTTCTCCGTGAGCCTTTCAATTCGTCCTGGCGTGCAAACACGTCAATCTGGTGATAATGCAGTGCGTGCAAGGTGGCTGCTGTGGGTGAGGGGACCCAGGCGGTATTCGCTCCAGACTTTGGATGGCCCACTTTCTGTTCGATCATGGCCGCCATAAGGTCTGGCATCGCCCACATACCCTTACCAATCTGGGCGCGGCCCTGTAGGCCACACTCCAAACCGATGTCCACGTTCCAGTTCTCATAGGCTGAGATCCAGGTCGCTTGCTTCATGTCCCCTTTGCGGATCATGGGACCTGCTTGCATGGAAGTGTGCATTTCGGCGCCGGTACGATCCAAGAAGCCGGTATTGATGAAGACCACCCGTTCTGAGGCGGCATTGATACACGCTTTAAGGTTCACAGTCGTACGACGCTCTTCGTCCATGATGCCCATTTTCAGGGTGAAGCGTGGCAGACCCAGAAGGTCTTCCACTTCGCCAAACAAACGATTAGCGAAGGCCACTTCTTCAGGGCCGTGCATTTTCGGTTTTACGATGTAAACGCTGCCTTTCCGAGAGTTTTGGTTGGCATTGCGGTTCCGGTCGTGGATGGCCATGAGGCTTGTGAAGATACCGTCCATGATGCCCTCAGGCACTTCCTGGCCGTCTTTATCCAAGATGGCCGGATTGGTCATCAAGTGCCCCACGTTACGCACAAACATCAAGGCACGGCCGGGCAGCGTGACTGTGTCACTCCCGTTAGGTGCCGTGTACTGACGATCTGGATTCAAGGTCCGGGTGAATTGCTTACCGCCTTTTTCAACGGTTTCACTTAAGGTGCCATTCATCAGCCCCATCCAGTTTTTGTAGACCAGCACCTTATCTTCGGCGTCGACGGCCGCAACCGAGTCTTCACAATCCATGATGGTGGTCAGAGCCGATTCCATCAAAATATCTTTCACACCGGCAGGGTCGGTTTTGCCGATTTCATTATTGGCATCCACTTGGATCTCAAAGTGCAGTCCGTTGTGCACCAGTACGATCGCACTTGGCTGGGCGGCAGCGCCTTGGAATCCAACCAGTTGGCTTGGTGTTTTCAAGCCGGTTTGGCCCTGAGCGGTTAGGGCGACCAGTGCGCCACCCTCAATTCGATATCCAGTGACGTCACGATGACTGCCATTGGCGAGAGGTGCCGCATCGTCGAGAAACTGCTTAGCAAAGGCGATCACTTTTTCGCCTCGGACCGGGTTGTAGGCAGAACCTGCGGCTGCGCCATCTTCGTCGGAGATAGCATCTGTGCCATAGAGCGCATTGTACAGGCTACCCCAGCGAGCATTGGCTGCGTTCAAGGCATAGCGTGCATTCATCACAGGAACCACTAATTGGGGTCCAGCCGTGGTCGCGACTTCAGCGTCCACATTTTCGGTGGTGACCTGAACGCTTTGAGGTTCTGGCAGGAGATAGCCGATCTCTTCTAAAAACGCCTTGTAGTGATCAAATTGGAAGCTGTCGCCGCTATGAGCCTTGTGGTATTCATCGATCTTGGCCTGCAGCGCGTCGCGCTTTGCAAGTAGCTCGCGGTTGATCGGGGTGAGGCGATGGATGAGTTGATCCACGTCGCTCCAAAACGCTGCGGCATCGATGCCTGTGCCAGGCAGGGCTTCATCGGTAATGAAACGATACAGTTCGGTGGCGACTTGTAAGTTTCCGCATTGCGTGCGCTGGGTCATGATTGGGCTCCGTCAAACTAATTATCTGCGCCTAAGATGGCGTCGATTTCAAAATATGGAAGTGCTTTTCAAAATTAAATTTAGCATATTCGAAG
>CAJXXD010000016.1 GCA_913062835.1 uncultured Gammaproteobacteria bacterium | reverse complement strand
GTTGGATTCTGCTGAGTAGCATCAGATTCCGTGTTCGCTGGTTGGAAGACAACGCGGGAGTTGGCTGCATGATTTTCATGACTATCCCAACAGCGGGCACTAGGCAAGGATTACTCGAAAAGCTCATCGAGGATTCGCAACTACCACCTGAACGTGTAGTGATCGTTGCTACTCGCGAGGGACTACAGGTGCCCGAAGGGGTTGTCCTGGTTGAAGATCTGGGGCCAGTGAATATCCAACGATGGTGGCTGCGAGGGATTGAGGAGGCCGAGCGTCGGGGAGCTAGGCATGTTGCCGTTGCGAATGACGACATCTCGATCGGGCCTGGTTCGTTGCAGGATCTGTCACAAGCTTTGGACGAAACAGGTGCCGCCATCGCAGGCGGTGTCACGACCGTTGTCGCGATGCCAACGACTGATCCGGTGGTGGACTCACCGGCAGATGTACGACTGATTCTCGAAAGAGCCGCCCATCAAGGACAATGTCGCGTGCTGCCAACTGCCATGCTGACGCAAGGGGGCGAAGGCACGCATTTGGCCGAAATGGCGACGCTGACCGATGCAGGTTGCGTGGCCTTAGCCCAAGGCAATCGACCGTTTGTGTCTGAAAAAGTGAAGCATAACGCTCTTAAATATGCAGCGAGCCTCGGACTGACGGTCATCTTAGATTCAGAGGCACAAGATTTTGCCGGTGGATGCGCACACGCAGGTCATGTGGGGGTGGGCCTCGGTCTATCACTCAACCCAGCCCTCAGTGAAACCCTTGGATTAATGACCGATCTCGCCTTGGTCAAAGCCACCGGCGTACGCGCTCACTTTTCGCGACTGACCACGGCCGAGTCGGTGGCACGGATTGCCGATGCCAAAGCACAGGGTCTTCCGGTAACTTGCGATGTCTCCTTAGCGCACCTACTGTTTGACGAGAGAGCACTTAGCAATCTGGATCCCGTCTATCACCTAGAGCGGCCACTGCGCTCGTCGGCTGATTGTGCCGCACTGATTCAAGGGGTGGCCGAGGGCACTATCGATGCCATTGTCAGCGACCACAGCCCACACGAACCTGGCGCCAAACTGGCGCCTTTCCCTGAAACAGAGACCGGAATGAGTCTCTTGGATACCACGTTGCCTTACTTGTGGTCGATTCACCAACAATCAGAGGTGGCATTCGAAATCCTAGTGGATGCGATGACTCGACGCCCGGCGGCCTTATTAGGTTTGTCTGAATTGGCTCACATTCAATCAGGCTGGATCGCAGATGCGGTGCTTTTTGATCCTGAGAGCTCAACGCACGTGAGCGCTGAGACCCTATCAAGTCTGGGTCATAACCACCCAGGATTCGGCACCTCACTTCCTGGTCGCGTCGCTCAGGTCTGGATAGCCGGTCAGTCCGCGCTCGTCTAATGATGGATCGCCAAGCGGAACTGAAGTCGCATCTAGAGACGGTCATGACGCGCATTCAAACTGCATGCGCCCAAGTGGGGCGCGCCGCTTCAGATGTCACTTGTCTGGCGGTCAGTAAAACTAAGCCAATCGAAGACATTGACTGTCTCCGCGCGGCTGGGCAAACGGCTTTTGGCGAGAATTATGTCCAAGAAGCCGTCGAGAAAATCACAACGCTGGCCGATCCTTCGCTCAGCTGGCATTTCATCGGGGCAATTCAAAGCAATAAAACGCAACTGATTGCACAGCACTTTGACTGGGTGCATACCGTGGATCGCGCGAAAATCGCACGCCGTCTTCAGGATGCTCGAACCGGCGCCCCGCTGAATGTGTTAATCCAGGTGAACATCGATCAATCAGCCAGCAAAGCCGGCGTCCTACCGGACGCTTTGCCCGCTTTGGTCAATGAGGTACTTCAATGCTCGAATCTTCGGCTGCGCGGGCTCATGTCCATCCCAGACCCTGTCGATGAGACAGCTCTCAAGCAGGCACATCGTGATCTCAAGGTCTTGTTTGAACAGACTAAAACACGGCTGTCGAGCTCGGAGTCCTTTGATACGCTGTCTATGGGCATGACCCACGATTTGGAGTGGGCCATTGCCGAAGGCAGTACTCTGGTGCGAATTGGCACAGCCTTATTCGGCAAGAGAGAACCCAAGGAGGCAACGTGACAACCATTGGCTTTATCGGCGGGGGCAATATGGCCCAAGCCATCATTGCAGGGCTGGTCAAAGGGGGGCAATCCGCTAAAAGATTGACGGTCAGTGACCCGAATGAAGCGTCGCGACAGCAGGTTAAAACCCTCGGTGTGACCGCGATAGAAGACAATGCCCGTGTCATGGCCGATGCCGAGTTCATTGTGCTAGCGGTCAAACCGCAAGTCATGGGCACGGTACTCGACACCTTGAAACCTCATGTGAAAGGGCACCACCGATTCATCTCCATTGCAGCCGGCATTACCCTAACGCGTCTCAAAGAAGGTCTTGGGCTCACCGATCAGACCGTGATTCGGGCCATGCCCAACACGCCCGCTCTAATCGGTCAGGGCATGACCGCTTTGACCACGTCGAAGGAATTATCAGACGCCGACCAGACAACCGTCGAAGCGCTGTTTAATGCCTGCGGGCAAACAGTTTGGGTGGCAGATGAAGAGGCCATTGACGCAGTCACTGCCGTTTCGGGCTCAGGGCCTGCCTATTTCTTCCTAATGGTCGAGCACATGATCCGGTCGGCCACGCGTTTAGGCCTGCCCATGGACATTGCCACGCAGTTGGTCATGCAAACAGCCAAGGGCGCGGCAGCTATGGTTGAACAATCGGATGTGCGGCCAGATGTATTGAGAAGCCGAGTCACTTCGCCCGGCGGCACCACGGCGGCGGCTTTGAAAGTATTTGAAGAAGGCGCTTTTGACGATCTCGTGGATCGCGCATTGATCGCAGCGCGTGATCGAGCGACCGAGCTCGCCAAAGACGCCGGATGACTTTTAGGCTAGTCTTTCAAGCACACGCATAAGTTAGGATTTTTATGGCAGTAGGCATCGTCAATACACTGGTGGCAGTTGTGGTCGCGCTGGTCAGCCTGCGCTTTCTGTTGCAGTTGACCCAAGCCAACTTTTACAACCCGATTTGCCAAGGCGTCAATCGATTCACAGCGCCACTGATTGCGCCTTTTCGTGCGTTACCGGTCATTGGCAGTCTTAACGTCGGCGTGCTGGTCAGTGCGACCCTACTGCAAGCTCTGGGGGCCGGCCTTCTGTTTTATTTAGGGGGCGGCTTGCCGGGGATCATTCCGTTACTGGCTTGGTCGGCTTTATCGGTCGTTGGACTGATGTTGGATCTGATTTTTTACGCGCTCCTTGGCATGATCATCTTATCTTGGCTGGCCCCACAGGCGAGCCACCCAGGGGCTGAGCTGGTCAACCAACTGTCCGACCCATTCTTGGAGCCCATCCGTCGGTTTATTCCCGATCTCGGCGGGCTGGATTTGTCTCCGATCGCGCTCTTTATTGCTTTGAATATCGTAGAAGCCATGCTCATCAATGGGCCGGCTCGCTCACTCGGCTTGTCCTCGGCAGTCGCCCGTTATTTTGTTGGGCTCGGTTAATGCCAGAATCGCTTGGCCTGGTGACTCCATTCGTTGAGTCTTTCGAAGAGCCTCTGTCGCTCGAGCGAGGCGGTGTGTTGCCACGATATGATTTGACCGTTGAGACCTATGGCTCGCTAAATGACACGCGCACTAACGCCGTTTTGGTTTGTCATGCATTAAGCGGCGACCATCATGCGGCTGGATTTCATGAAGGGGCCACTAAACCCGGTTGGTGGAATGACTACATTGGCCCTGGTAAGGCAATCGACACCGATCTTTTCTATGTGGTCTCACTGAACAACATCGGGGGCTGCTCGGGCTCCACGGGTCCTTTGTCGATAAACCCAGAAACCGGTGTGCCCTATGGGCCAGATTTCCCGGAAGTGACGGTCAACGACTGGGTGCACACTCAAAGTCGTCTAGCCGACCGACTCGGCATTGAGACATTTGCAGCCATCGTCGGCGGATCGCTCGGTGGGATGCAGGCGTTACAGTGGGCGATCAGTTTCCCACAGCGCGTCAGAGCCTGCGCCATCATTGCCGCAGCACCCCGGCTGTCCGCTCAGAACATTGCCTTTAACGAAGTGGCGCGCCAAGCCATCATGCGCGACCCGCAATTTCATGACGGACACTACGCAATGGAAGGCGTGGTTCCCAGTTCAGGCTTAGGGCTTGCTCGGATGGTGGGGCACATCACCTACTTATCCGATGTTGCTATGGGTGAGAAGTTTGGACGGCAACTGCCTCGAGCAGACCGGGATGCCGAGGGCGCGAATTTTGCCGTCGAGCAATACCTTCGCTATCAGGGACAACAGTTCAGCGAGCGTTTTGATGCCAACAGCTACATCCTGATGACACGCGCGCTCGATTACTTCGATCCGACTGACAATGAATCCAAACCACTGGCCGATGTACTCAAAGTGACAGAATGCCGCTTTTTGGTATTGTCCTTCACCACTGACTGGCGATTCTCTCCGTCTCGATCGGAGGAAATGGTCGATGCTCTGATCCAAGCAGATCGGCCCGTCAGCTATGCGCGACTCGAGTCCGCACACGGTCACGACGCGTTTCTCATTCCGGATGCGACCTACCATCGCCTATTTAAAGCCTTCATGGATCGAAGCTTCCACGATCTGGAGGGGGCGCAATGATATTAACCGCGAAACGTATCCCCGATTGGGTCGCGGCTAATAGTCGTATATTGGACTTGGGCTGCGGCGATGGCCGCCTCCTTGCCGAACTGATTGAGAGCCACGGCATCACGGGCCTTGGCTTGGAACTGGATCCAGAAAAAATTGCAATTTGTTTGGACCGTGGGCTCTCTGTGGTGCAACAAGATTTGAACCGAGGCCTTTCGAATTTTCGAGATCAACAATTTGATACGGTGCTGATGACGCAAACCTTGCAGGCCATCCGTCGTCCCGATTTGTTACTCGATGAGATGTTACGAGTCGGTCGCGAAGCCATCGTCACCTTCCCGAACTTTGCGCACCTAAAAAACCGACTGCAACTGGGGCTAGGCGGACACATGCCTGTGAATCCACAACTGCCAAACCCGTGGTATGACACGCCCAACATTCACTTGTCGACCTTCGATGATTTCGAAGCGCTGTGCCGAACACTGGGCATCCGTATTTTAGATCGAGATACGGCCAACTTATCCGGACAAAGCACTTGGCTTGGCCGTGTCTGGCCCAATCTTTTCGGTGAAGTGGCCATCTACCGTCTGACCAAGGAGTCTTGATGCGTATTCTACTTACCCTGTTTTTAAGCAGCTGGTTTGCCCTAGCGCATGCCTCCACCGAGATCGTAAGGCAAGGGCCTTTTGAGGTGCAGATACAGCCTTTCCCGTCGACGTTCCTCACACCTGAGGTGGCCAGCACCTATGGCTTTCAGCGAAGCCGACAGCAAGCTCTGTTAAATGTGGTAGTGCTTCGGGTACAAGCAGACGGAATGGCCCGTGGCGCGGTGCCTGCTTCCGTTGAGGGGTTCGCCAAAAATCTGATCGGCCAGACACAAACGTTGGCCTTTAAAGAGATTGATGAAGGGGAGGACGCGATTTATTACCTCGCGCCGGTGCGGGCCAGCAATGAAGAAGTGATCCAGATCGTACTGACCGTGATCCCAGAGAACGGCAAAGCCATCGACATCGATTTCCGTCACAAAGTCTATGTGGACTGAAACCCGTCTCATTCTGGCCAGTGGCAATGCGGGGAAGCACGCAGAGTTTGCCCGCTTATTTCAGACATTGGGTACCGATGTGATCCGTCAATCAGATCTCGATATCGACTCGCCCGAGGAGACCGGTCTCACCTTTATTGAAAATGCCCTACTCAAAGCGCGTCATGCCAGTCGCCTGGCCAATGCCCCCGCGTTAGCCGACGATTCGGGTCTGGTGGTGCCAGCACTCGATGGCGCGCCGGGTTTGTATTCCGCACGCTATGCCGGTGTGGGTGCGAGCGACCAAGACAACATCGATCACCTACTGTCTGAAATGACAGGGCTTAAAGGCGCTGAACGCCGTGGTCATTACCTCTGCGCGTTGGCACTGTTACGCCATGCCGAGGATCCAGACCCAATCATCGCGATCGGCACGTGGCATGGCGAGATACTGTCTGAACCGCGAGGTGGCGGTGGGTTCGGATACGACCCTTTGTTTCTGCCAGAGGGTTTATCTGAGACCGCGGCCGAGATGACGTCCGAAGTTAAAAATCGCATCAGTCACCGAGGCAAAGCTGTTCAGTTGCTGCTGGCTCAGCTGACGTGACCTCTACGATCCCCCGTGCGCTGTATGTGCATATTCCTTGGTGTGTGCGTAAATGCCCGTACTGCGATTTCAATAGTCATGAACAGTCAGACCCACCCTTTGAACGCTACGGACAGGCGTTACTGACTGACTTAGACACCGACTTAACACGCTACGGCGAGGTGCCGTTCACCTCAGTGTTTTTAGGCGGTGGCACACCGAGTCTCATGCCACCTGAGGCACTCTGGCCTTTATTTGATGCCCTGCATCGGCGGGGGTTGATCGATTTATCCACCGAAATCACACTCGAAGCCAACCCCGGCACCCGAGACTTGGGGCATTTAAGCGGATATCGAGCCTTGGGCATAAACCGACTGTCAATTGGCGTCCAAAGCTTTCAGGCCCCTCAATTGGAGGCCTTAGGACGTATTCACAATGCTGAAGACGCACGCGCCATGGTGGCCGAAGCCAAGGTGGCCGGATTCGATCGAATCAATATTGATTTAATGCACGGCACACCGGGGCAGACAGCGGAAGCAGCGCTTGCCGACTTACAGGTCATCGAGGCTTTAGGAATCCGCCATCTGTCGTGGTATCAGCTAACGATTGAGGCCAACACAGCATTTTATTCATCCCCACCCAAGTTGCCCGATGAGAGCACCTTAGAAGCCACAGATTCGGCCGGCCATCAATTCATTGAGGCCATGGGCCTGGTTCATTATGAAGTCTCCGCCTATGCAGTGCCTGGCGAGGAAGCGCGGCACAACGTCAATTACTGGGAGTTTGGGGATTATTTAGGCCTTGGTGCCGGTGCCCACGGCAAACTCACAGTGGGGGATCAGGTGATTCGGACTCAGCGCACACGCCATCCCAGGCACTACCTAAATCGTGTCGACTCGGCCGCGCAGGAATCACCGCTGCCTCCTGACCATCTAGGCGCTGAGTGTTTACTTAACGGACTTCGGCTTAAGGCAGGCATTAGTGAAAAACTGTTTCATGAACGGACCGGGCTCGATCCGATTCACTATCGCAGGGCGAACTTAGCCAAAGCCGATGAACTGGGATTATTAGAACCGGGACGATTTCAGGCGACGCCGCTTGGCTGGCGACACCTGAATCATGTGTTAGAGATGTTGGTCTGAGGCTTTTCTTAAATAAATCAGGTCGAAAACCTCATGCCCCAACCGGGTGCCTCGTGTCTCAAACTTGGTGACGGGACGACGTTCAGGGCGAGGCACAAACCCTCCGTCGTCAGCCGTATTCTCCCAAGCGCCACTGCCGGAAAAAGCTTCCAACATCCATTCCGCATAAGGCGCCCAGTCCGTTGCCAAATGGCAATACCCACCCAAAGCCACCCGATGTGCCAAGAGTTCAATTAAGGCCGGCTGAACCAATCGACGCTTGTTGTGGCGCTTTTTATGCCAAGGGTCGGGGAAATAGATCTGCACGCCGGCGAGCGACTGCGGACCCAGTCCATCGGCGAGGACTTCGACGGCGTCTTCACACAGCACACGTAAATTGGTGACCCCGGCTTTTTGGGCTTCGTTCATCAACCGGCCCACGCCTGGCTTATGCACTTCGACCCCTATGAAATCGCGATCCGGTTCAGCGATGGCCTGACTCAACAAGGAATCGCCCATGCCAAAGCCAATTTCAAAAATACGGGGTGCCGAGCGCCCAAAAGCAGCATCGAGGTCAAGCCGCTTGTGATGACACTCCAGTCCGTATTCGCTCCAGAGCGTTTCGTAGGCACGCTCTTGCGCATCGGTCATACGACCAGCACGCAACACAAAACTGCGAACCGTACGGCGAGGCGTGGTGGTCTCGTTCATTCAATCAAACCTGTTTCTGGACTCGAGGCATCGGCGTACCGTTTGCGAGGCATACGGCCTGCCTCGTAAGCCAGCCGACCGCTCTCAATCGCTAACCGCATGGCCTGTGCCATTTTGACGGGGTCTTTGGCTTCCGCAATGGCGGTATTCATCAACACACCCTCGCAGCCAAGCTCCATGGCAACCGTGGCATCGGAAGCCGTACCCACGCCCGCATCGACAATCACCGGAACCGTGAGTTGATCTAGAATCTCACGAATATTGTAGGGGTTTTGTAAGCCGAGACCGGAACCGATCGGGGCGCCCAGTGGCATCACAGCCACACAGCCAATCCGTTCCAGCTCAATCGCAATCAAAGGATCGTCTGAGGTGTACACCATCACCTCAAATCCCTCTTCAACCAAGGTCCGGGCAGCGCTCAGCGTTTCCACCACGTCTGGATATAACGTCCGCGACTTCGAAATAACCTCAAGCTTTACCAAGTTGTGGCCATCGAGTAACTCACGCGCCAAGCGACAGGTTCGAACCGCATCGTCCGCGGTATGACATCCAGCGGTGTTGGGTAATAGAGTGTATTGGTCGGGTGAAATGACATCTAAAAGATTGGGTTCATTGGGATTTTGACCGAGATTGGTACGGCGCACCGCCATCGTCACCACATCGGCACCACTGGCTTCAATGGCCCGTCCGGTCTCATCTAAATCTTTGTACTTCCCAGTGCCTACCAGTAGACGGGACTTCAGGACATAGGAGCCCACAGTCAAAGCAGTCATTTAGCCTCCTCCAATGGCATGTACGATTTCCAACACGTCGCCCTCATGCAACGTCGTGGACTCATAAGCGGACTTCGGCACAATCTCACCATTGTGCTCTACGGCAATGCGCCGGCCAAGTAGACCGCGGGCTTCCAAATAAGCGGCTAGGGTCAGCTCGTTCACCGACTCTTCTTCGCCATTGACCTTTAAATACATTGTCGCCCCTCAATAAAAAAGGCCGCAAAAGCGGCCTTTTTCGATCACCTTCAGACCGTCAAGCAGCCACCAGTGCCGTCTTAACTTTCTTCATGGCGTTCTTTTCCAACTGCCGAATGCGTTCCGCCGACACATTGTACTTGTCTGCGAGCTCATGCAGTGTGGCTTTTTGATCGCCCAACCAGCGACTCGCCAAAATGTCTTTGCTGCGATCGTCCAAGTCATTTAAAGCACTGTAGAGACGATCGGTCGAGTCTTCTGTCCAATCCTGCTTTTCGAGGATCTGTGCTGGGTCGGCGTTCGACGCCTCCAAATAATGAGCCGGTGCCATCGACAAATTATCGTCGTCGTCGTCACTGTACCCATCAAAAGCCATATCTTGTGCCGCCAAGCGGCCTTCCATCTGGCGCACCACGTCTTCACTGACGCCCAGATCATGAGCGACCGCCTTCACTTCATCGGCCGTGAACCACGCCAACTTCTTCTTGGCGCTTCGAAGATTAAAGAACATCTTCCGTTGCGCCTTGGTGGTCGCTACTTTGACAATCCGCCAGTTCCTCAAGATGTATTCGTGCATCTCGGCTTTGATCCAATGCACTGCAAAGGAAACCAAGCGTACGCCCATCTCCGGATTGAAACGCTTAACCGCCTTCATGAGGCCCACGTTACCTTCTTGGATTAGATCGGCTTGTGGCAGCCCATAACCCGAATAACTGCGCGCAATGTGAACGACAAAGCGCAAATGAGACATAACCAGGGCACGCGCAGCATCCAAGTCGCTCTCGTAATAGAGGCGATCGGCCAATTCTTTCTCTTCTTCCGCTGTCAAAATCGGGATCTGGCTGACCGCCTGAATGTAGGCCTCGATTTGACCGCCGGGAAGTAAGACCTCAACCGGTAAATTTGATTTCTTAGGCATGAAACACCCCGTTTCAGCTAGCTCCTGCATATGTATCGCTGACGACCTCCGTGTATAGCCAATTCATAGTATATAGACCGCATTTGCGTCATTTAGTTCCAATGCGCCAAATATCAAGTCCTACTCGCGCCTTTTTGTCACTAATTCGTGGCCCGTAGACGGCGAGTTAGCGCCGACTCCGCACCCACCCAGCTGGCGCCGATGGCAATACACACCATGACTAACAACAGCCGTCCATCCATGGGAATAGTATCGAGTCGCGTATCTATGGACTCAAGATTCAAGGCGAGAACCCGAGACATTACCGCATTTAAGAGGGCCACGACAAGACACGCTACAACACCCGAGAGCAATCCGAGACTGATGGCTCGATAAATATAGGGCCGTTTGATAAAGCGATGAGACGCACCAAGCAAGATATAAAGCTCAATACGACGGCGGTCATCGACCACATCAGCCGCCGACACCAAAAATACCGTCAACACCACGCCGATCACAATCAGTACCGACAACACCAAGCCGAGGGTCGCTAAGGTCGACACAAGCGATGCATATTGGACTTGCACT
>CAJXXD010000015.1 GCA_913062835.1 uncultured Gammaproteobacteria bacterium | reverse complement strand
CTTTTTCTTTGTTTGGTAGACCAGAGGGCATGGGGCCAGCAGGCACCATAATCACTGGCAAGTGACCAAAGGCCAACGCACCGATGAGGAGACCCGGAACGATTTTGTCACACACGCCCAGCATCACGACGGCATCGAAGGTGTTGTGAGATAAAGCGACCGCGGTGGCTTGTGCGATGACATCTCGAGAAAACAAGGACAACTCCATACCGACTTGGCCTTGTGTCACTCCATCGCACATGGCGGGTACACCGCCTGCAAATTGTGCGGTACACCCTTTGGCTTGCGCCGCCAACTTGATCAATCCCGGATATCGCTCAAGTGGCTGATGGGCTGACAGCATGTCATTGTAGGCAGAGACAATGCCAATGTTTGGTCGCTGCAAGCCTTTCAATATGGGCTTATCAGCGCCCGATGCGGCAAACGCATGCGCGAGATTTCCACAGCTGATCCGACTTCGAGCAGTCCCCTGATCGCGCGCTCGATCCATGCGGTCAAGATAGTCCTGACGAAGCTTCTGGCTTCTTTTTTCTATGCGCTGCGTGACACGTGCAATCGTTTTATCAAGCATCGACTTAAGGGCTCCAATAAATATCTAGGCGATCTCCGGCAGTCCGCAAAAGGGCGGCTACCGGGCAGTGGTATGGATCGACATGATCGTGCATGGCCTGATCGAGCACTGCTCGCTTGTTTTCACCGGTGATCGCGAGTAACACGTTTCGGGATGCTAAAAGTTTTGCCAAGGTCAAACTGATCCGACCAAAGGGTGCCTCAGGAGGCAAAGGGTCTGGCATCACCGGTAACGCAATGGTGGTAGAGGCAGGGTCTAATCCATCAGCCAACGCAGGTGATCCCGGAAACAGAGAGGCAAAGTGCGCATCCGAACCCATGCCCAGCAGGGCAACATCAAATGGCACAGGGATATCTTGCAACATGTCACGAGCGTAGTCGGCCGTGGGCGCCCCGATGGCTTCATCGGGAACCAGATCAAGGATGCGGATACCGCAGCTACCAAAACATGCTCGAATTTGACTGGCATTGTTGGCCGGATGGTCTTTGGTGACCCAACGCTCGTCCGTAGGCACCGCCACCACCCTCGACCAATCGAGTGCCATTTCTGAGAGTTTCGAGTAGACCGGCATGGGTGTGCCACCACCGGATAGTGCCAATGAGGCAGACGCACGCATCTCAATGGCCTTTTCAAGCTCACCGTGAATTCGTTCGCTGAGGGCCTCTATGAATGCAGCCGAGTTGGGATATTCAAATAAATTCATATTCTATCGATCACTCTCGCCAACTGTGACCATGTCGCTCGGTCAGCGCCACCGCGGCGCTGGGACCCCAACTGCCCGCCGCATAGGGTTTTGGTTTTGCACCTGTCTCTGCCCAACCTGCAATGATGGCATCCACCCAAGCCCAAGCGGATTCAACTTCATCGCGGCGTACGAATAAGGTGCCATTGCCTTCCAGGGCATCCAGATAGAGACGCTCATAAGCGCCTCTTTTTTGCTGTGCCTCAAAGGCACTGTTGAGATCTAAATCCAATGCCACCTGACTAAATTGCAGTCCCTTTCTGTCCAAACCTGGCGTCTTACTCATCAGACTAAGCGAGATCCGTTCCTCCGGCTGCAAGCGAATGATCAAAGCGTTGGGTTGGATTTGATCGGTGGCGGAGGGGAAAATCGAGTGAGGGATGCCTTTAAACTGCAGATAAACCTCAGTCACCCGACGCGACATCCGTTTGCCAGTGCGCAAATAAAACGGCACGCCCGACCAACGCCAATTATCGACGTGTGCACGCAGGGCAACAAATGTCTCTGTTCGCGTGTCGTGGCCCACCTCATCTGAATAGGCACGGACTGCCTCACTTTGGATGGCACCCTCTACATATTGGCCTGCCACCGTGTGGGTGGCCAGCTCCTGGCCAACGATTGGACGAAGCGACTGGAGCACTTTGATTTTCTCATTACGCACGGCAGTGGGGTCAAATTGACTGGGCGGCTCCATCGCCGTTAAACACAGCAATTGAAGCAGGTGATTTTGGACCATGTCACGCATGGCGCCGTAATCATCGTAGTAACCGGCCCGTCCCTCCAGACCCACGGTTTCTGCGACTGTGATTTGCACTTGCTCGATGTGTTGCGCATTCCATAGAGGCTCAAATAGCGCATTACCAAATCGCAGGGCGAGCAGGTTCTGCACGCCATCTTTACCAAGATAGTGATCCACTCGATAAATCTGTTGCTCAGCAAACGCTTGCCCGGTCGCATCGTTGATGGCCTGTGAGCTCTCCAGGTCATGCCCAATCGGTTTTTCGAGCATCACACGACAACCATCATCGATGAGTCCAGCGCTTTTGAGTCCCTCACAGATCACCGGGTACCAGCTCGGAGCGGTTGAGAGATGATAAAGAACATCCCCGGTTCTTAGCTCACCGACGACGCTGGCGAGTGTGGCATAAGCTTCTGGAGAACCAAAGTCCATCCCCACATATTCAATCCGATCCAGCAAGACGGGACAGGAGGCGACAGAAGCAACACCATTTTTCTTGAAGGCCTCACTCACCTGATCACGAAACGCATCGGTTGATTGTGCCGTTCTCGCACAACACACAATACGTAATGACTCAGGCAATAATTGATCATCCTCCAGCCGTAACAAGGCTGGCAACAGCATCCGGAGCGCAAGATCGCCGGTTGCTCCAAAGATCACCAACAACGAAGCGGTGTGGTGGGGCATGGTCAATATCCTAGGTCAATCATTAAGAAACGTGGATCACTCAGGGTTGCTCGGTTATGCCCTGAGACTCTCAGTGCCTTCCACTCCCTGCAAATGCCTCAAATACGCATCATGCATCGGTTGTAGCTGAACCAGCTGGTCGACACTCGCTCGGGTTTGCTGGAGGAATCTTCGAAGATCGGCGTCCGAGAGATTGTCAACGATGGGGTGGAATCCGCCGGGCTTTAGCCCTTGCCCCATCATCACCACCACCCAAGACTGCTCAGCAAAAAGCTCATACTGGTCTCTGAACACCCGACCATTTGACTTGAAGAGCTCAATCTTATGCGCCAAGGTATCGGGCAGATCCATTTCTCGAAGCTCGACCCAGTAGGGTGAATCATTCCGTTGATTCACATGGTAGTGCAGAATGATGAAGTCTCGAATTCTCTCAAACTCCAAGCGAACGTCATCATTGAACTGATCGACTTCAGCCTGTTCAATCTGGTGAGCCGGAAACAACTTGATAAATCGGATCAGGCTATTTTGAATAAGATGAATGCTGGTTGACTCCAAAGGCTCCAAAAAGCCGCTTGATAAACCTAAGGCCAAACAGTTTTTATTCCACTGCATTAAGCGGCGGCCTGTTTTAAAACGCAGCTGTCTCGGCTCGGTGATCGTCTGCCCATCCACATTATCCAGTAGCAACTTTCGGGCTTCATCATCATCAATGTAGTCGCTGCAATACACCAAACCATTGCCCACTCGATGCTGCAAAGGAATCTTCCATTGCCAACCAGCACTGCGTGCGGTGGCTCGTGTAAAAGGCGCAGGTGGCGCGACGGATTCGGTCTGGACAGCCAGTGCCGAATCAGACTTCAGCCAATGTGACCAGTCTTCCCATCCACTGTGTAAGGCTTGCTCAATTAAAAGTCCTCGGAAACCCGTGCAGTCGATAAAAAAATCACCGGCCACGAGCTCGCCAGACTCTAGTCTCACTGATTCAATCATTCCCGACTCAGTCGTGAGCTTTACATCAACAACTTTCCCCTCAATTCGTCTAACCCTCCAAGACTCGCTCAGTCGACGCAACAGCTTGGCATACAAACCAGCATCAAAGTGATAGGCATAGTTGGGCTTTCTATCGCCCTCCATACCAAAGCGACCCGCGCGCGCCAAACTGGCCTCCACACTGAAATCGTTAAAGCCCGTGTTCTCGCCAATGCTTTGGCCTTTTAACCAATAATGATGAAATTGGGCAGCCCAGGAATCTGTGCCCGGCGGGCCAAAAGGATGGAAATACCGATCCCCCAGCTGACCCCAATGATCAAACTCAATGCCGAGTTTGAAGGTGCCATTCACCGCATTGAGAAATTCTCTTTCATCGAGACCCAGCAGCAGATGAAAATTCTTGATGGCTGGTATGGTGGCCTCGCCCACACCGACTGTTCCAATCTCATCCGACTCGATGAGACAAATGTCTTTGGCTTCCCCAAATGTCCGAGACAGAGCAGCTGCTGCCATCCAACCTGCGGTACCCCCACCCACAATGACAATTCGATGCATGCCGGGAGCTGCCATCTCGATCACCGATTCAGCTTATTGCGGAGCAAGGCCCGCAAACGACGAGCCATGTCCTCATCGAGCTCACCCAAAATGCCTTGGCTTTCTTTGGGTATGTGCGCGACGGTATCAGCGTTAGCATTAAAAACGTAATGATCGAAGAGCCCCTGCCACGCTTTTCTTTGATCCTCGGGAAGGTCCCGAATATTTAGAATCGCTAGCAGCAACGCATCACCTGGCGGGCCCATGAATTCTGGGACTTCGCGCCACCAATGGTTGATTAAGATATTGAACGCATCGAGGCCATCGACTTGATGCCACCACATGCTGGGCACATAAATGGCATCACCAGCCTCCAACACGGCTGATCTAGCGTGTTCCAGGGCTTGAGCATAGTTGGGATGTTGATCAAAATCAGGATTCTCAAAGTTCACTAAGCTCACCTGTTGACCGGCAGGCGTCAAATCCATTGGCCCCACGTAGAGATTGGCCAACTGGTCAGGCGGAAACAGCGTAAAGCGTCGGCGCCCCGCACAAACACAGGCAATATTTTCCAATGCATCATAGTGAGCAGCCACTCGCGTTCGGTTGCCAATCCATATGCGAACAGATGCTCTGTAAGTCTCTCCAGGCAAACGATGATACTCACCTAAGCCTGGCAAACAAACATCGATTGATGAGGAGCCTACGTAAATGGTCGGTGGCTCAGGATTAGAAACCTGCGCCATCAACTGAGTTAAAACTTGTGGAAGTGGCACCTGAGCGGGCTCAAAATTGGTGGCCGTGAGATTTTCGTTATAGAAAATTCGGCCTTGCGTTTCTGATTGTCCAATAAACGCAGTCACTGGCCGGCCGCCATCGAAGGAGGCTAAATAATCGCAAGCCTCCTGATCAGACCGCTTGGCAGCCTCCACCAGAGGCCACTGCGAAACCAAGCCACGAAATACCACGGGTTCATCAAGCTCACTGACCATCTGATAGACATCTGCTGGCTTGACATCATGGACTTCTTTTAAAGGTTTTACCGTGGGCGCCATGCCAAGTTACTCCGATTGGCTTTGCAGTTTCTGATTTTTTCTTTCAATCAAAGCACCCAACTGAGGCAGTGAAGCGAGCAACATGTAGATATGCTGTAAGTAGCCTCGTTGATGCAGCAGATCTAGACTCTCCGCATTGAGTTGGCGCAAATTGTCTTCGTTGATTGCATACAGACCATTTAGCGTTGTTTTTTCGCCATTGGCGAATGTCACCTCAAGGTTTAACGGCTCAATCAGGTCAAGGCCAGACAAAGTTCGAGAGAACGCATCGCTCTCGCCATGACCGGCATGGATCAAGCCGAGGACCTCGTTCATTCTTTCCAGCAGCACACTCTCACCACCATGGGGCAAGAAAACGCGCTCACCGTGTTCTTCGCTGATTGAGGGATGATCCATATCCACATGAATAACCGGCTGACCAGACCCTGGGCTCGTTGCCTGGCCCTCAAAGCCGATCAAGAAAGGTTGTCTCTCAATGCTAAGGGGCAAGCTTTTGGCCAACCAATCGCCCTGTCCCAAATACAAATTCTCATCCGACTCAAACCCGAGTAAGGCCACCAGATCATATTGATCTCGATCAGTGTTCCGAGCAAAAAATAACGGATACTCAGCCTGCAAGGCACCCAGCTCGATTGGAAATATTCGCGCCATTTGATGATCAAATCCGGCGCCTGGCTGGTATCGCAGATTGATCTTCAGATCCTTATGAGTGATGTTATCTAGTAGTTCGTGTCTGGCCATGCTCAATCGTATCCCTGCTATGCCATTGAGGCCCGCTTGGGCACATCAGCAGCCAATAATACCTGCTGAAAGGCTCGGTTGGATGGTAAGTCGCCCACCAGCTGGCGCGTGTGTTTGGCGGTGTCGCGTATTAACTTATCTGCGAGCTCGGCTTGTCTGTCGCCATCGTTTCGATGACGGGCCTGTGTTTTGAAACCCATCCCATAAAGTACATATTGATAACTGGCTGCCGAGAAGATCTCATTGATCTGCGGAAAGTCACGCGGACTGGGCACTTGATGTTGCCATAATATCAGCAGATCTCTCAGGCGATCTGACATACTTTTTGCATCTCGATGATCGACCCAGTATTGGGAGTCATCGCGCTGACTCAACACATAGTGCAACTTCAAAAAGTCGATGATTCGTTCCCAGCGATAAGTGAATGTGTCATTGAATCGCCGAGCGACCAGCGACATGGTCTCATGGGTCGCAGGGAGCTCTTCAGCAATCAAATCCGCAGCCAACTCAATCATCACCAACGCACTGGCCTCCAACGGCTCGATGAACCCGGCTGACATGCCGACCGCCACGCAGTTCCGATGCCAAAACTTCTTCCGATAACCTGGGGTGAACTGAAGCGGTCTTGGTTGGACATCACGTAGCTCGACATTGTCCTGCGCGTGTAGATAACGCCACAAGGTCTCTAGGGCCTCGTCATCGTTGACATGCTCGGAAGAATAGACATAGCCAATACCACGTCTGGTTGCCAGCCCAATGTCCCAAACCCAACCAGCTTGTTGCGCTGTGGCATTTGTTTGAGACTGTATCTCGCCTGTCGGTTCACCGTAAGGCACCTGACTGGCCCAGGCACGGTTGTTAAACAGCACATGATCTTGCAGAGACAAGCCAATGCCATAGTGACCCTCGATCAACATGGCCGCCTGACCCGTGCAATCAATGAAAAGATCCGCCTCAATCAGCCCCGACTGGGCCATGACCAGGCCCTGGATATTCTCATCAGGCGATCCTTTGATGCCAGTCACGTGATCCAAGAGGTGGCGAACGCCCAATTGTTGCGTGCAATGCTCTTTAAGCATCTCAGCAAACTGGCCGGCATCCAAGTGATAGCCATAGTTCAGCACGTGAGCGTAAGCTGGCATGCCCGCCTGCTTGGGAGACAAACCGTGATCACAGACTCTCGCCTGTGGCGTCACTGCTTGAGCAAAGGAGATGGCGTCGTGACGTGCCTGCCACATCGGCACCACCTCAGCACTGGGGTAACCGGCAGGAACAGAGAATGGGTGATAGTACACGTCATCAGAAGCACCGGTCACCCAGCCATTGAATCGAGTGCCTTGTTTTAACGATGCCTGACAACGTCGAATAAATGCTTGCTCGTCGATGCCAATTTTTTGCAAGGTGCCCCGCATCGTGGGCCAAGTACCCTCACCGACACCGATGGTACTGACATCAGGAGACTCGATCACCATGACCTCGACTGAACCAGGCCCTGTGGAAGGGTTACGTGCAGCCAGCAGGCCAGCCGTGATCCAGCCGGCGCTACCACCGCCAACGATCACAACCTTTTTAATTCGCTGATCTGCTTGCCTCATAAAAAGACAAGCCGCTGTCACCAACGGCTTGCCACATCCTCTTTATGTCAGTGGATATTGATCAGAAAGCCCAGCGAGCTCCAATGTTGTAGCGCGCACCATACTGGTTGCCTCGGAGCATTTGCTCTGGGTATCTGACATAGACCCGTTGCGTCTCTTCGGTCAGGTTAAGGCCTTCCACGAAAATGGTCAAATTCTCTGTGGCATACCATGAGAAGTTGGCATCCCACTGACCATACTCTTCGACGAAGATTGGCGAATCAAACTGATCAAACCCAGACACGAATTCATCGCGCCAGTTCCATGCCAGTCGAGCTGAGAACCGATCGTCCTCATAAAAACCAATCAGGTTATACGAGTCACTCAAACCTGGGAGTGCAAACTGAAGATCGACTGCATCGCGATCGACTTTCACATCACCCGAGACCAGAGTGGCATTGGCTTGAACACCAAAGCCGGTGTCACCAAACATATGCTGCAGCTGGAACTCCCAACCCCAGACTTTGCCCTGTTGGGCATTATCCACAGTAGAAACATTCCACTCGATCAATGGATCACCCGGCTGTGCTCTGACCGGCGTGGTCGCTGGCACACCTAAGTTTTCATTAATGCGCGCGAAGATGTTGGCATTGGTCAGAGGAATGCCCTCAGCCGCGAGTTGCTCCCGCGCCAAGTTAGCTTGGGCGCCATTGTATGGGTCCAACAAACCAGCAAAGCTTTCTTGGACTGTGGTCCCGACCAGGAAGTTATCCACGTGCTTGCGGAAGTAAGCAACCGATGCATAACTGCCTGGGGCGTAGTACCACTCCATGCTGAGATCGAAGTTATCTGAGATGTAAGGCAACAGTGCTGGGTTACCTGAGCTGGCCTCTCTGTTTTGTGGGTTTGGATTACCCACAAATGACCGAACTGGGCTAAGCGCACCAATGGGCGGGCGAGCCAGCGTGCGGCTGTATGAGAAACGAGAGATTAGGTCTTGTGTCAGCTCCAAGTCAAAATCAAAGCTTGGCAAGAATTGCGTTTCACTGTTTTTCGCTGTGACAAAGGTGGCCTCACCATACTCTGTGACAAACTCATCACCACCGACCCAAATGACCGCCTGTGCAGCCACCTCATCACCGGTGGACTTGGTTTCCGCTTCTTCGACGCGCAAACCCACCCGCGCATTAAATGGCATGCCTGCCACTTCATCTTCCATGTTGACCTGGAAGTAGGCGGCGGTCATGGTCTCTTCAACCCCGGCACCACTGGCATTGCCCAAAGGACCCGACCAGAAATAGCCTCGGTTGCCAGATGGATCTTGGAAATCTGGACCCCAAGATGGCCAGTAGACGTCGGCACAGACCGGGTCGCCCACGGCGAAACAATCGAGACTCTCATAGATGTCGACAATGCTGCCAAAGTCTCTGACAAAATATTGACTCAGCGGGAAGTTGCCACTGTTGGAGAAATCCGACAACAGGCCATCGAAACTCGCCTCTTCCCAATCCGCATCTGGCCAATATTGAGCCGACGTCAACCAAAAGCCGCCCGGCAACAAGCCAGAGAAAGCGTTCCGGTTAACAAAATCCTGAGTGGTTTGGCTGACACCGAAATTGACGCTGGTCACCGCGCTGTCTGATGGATTGATCCACTCACCGTCGAGCTTGAACTGCTGAATTTCGCTGTCATTTTTGACATCAAAGGCCTGGCCAAACAATGAACCCATGTCACTGCGACGCAAAAATGGAATGATGTCGCCCGATACTTGGTCACGGAAGGTGGCACCCCAAATGGGAATGCCGCCAGCGAAATAGGAGGCAAACTTCTCATCAATGGTTGCAGTGGTTGGGCCGGCCCCTGGCACGAAGCCACACCAGTCACAGAAGGTGTTGCCGACAATTAGGTTCGCCGAGCTGCCTGGAACCCCATCACCTAGACCACCACCCTCGAGCTTAGAGCTGGAATCGTGGGCGTCGAAGTTAAATGAAAGATTGTCTGTTGCCTGGAATTCGATGTTCAAACCGATCGAGTCATTGGTTTTGATGGTGTGGTCTCTGGCGACGTTGATCGCGTAGTCACCACCCACCTGTGTGACATCCGTTACCGTACCCCGCTCATTCACAGTTGCATTGACGTTGGGGTTGGCGAACCAGACGCCAAAGCTGTTGCGATCGGCTTCAAAATCCAACTCTGAGTAGGTGTAGTCAACCGTTGCACGGATTCGGTCGGTTGGCTGCCATTGCAAGGTCACCTGACCATTGGTCCGCGTCCGGCTGATGTCAGCAAATCCATAGCCTGCATCTTGAGGGTGCCACCAAACGCCATCGGCCCGCTGGTTGTTGTTGTTGACCGTGCCACCACTGAGACCATAGTTCGGGATCCAGCTATCGACTGCCGCAAATTCTTCGCGGTTGTCGCGCTGCTCATAAGAGCCCGTGATGGCAATACCAAAGGTGTCATTGGCAAAAGTGTTGCTGTAGATGCCAGCAATTTCAGGAGTGTACTTATCAAGACCACCCAAATCACCTTTGGACGCCGATGTCTCGTGCACTGCCTTGCCCACCACCGCGGCGCGCAGGCCGGGGTTTTCGAGCGGCTTCGGCGTGATGATGTTCACGGTCGCACCGATACCACCGGTGGGTAGTGCAGCGTTACCTGACTTGATGACTTCAACCGCACTCACGCCTGTTGAGGCAATGTCTGCGAAGTCAAAAGAACGTCCGCCCTGAGTTGGCATAGAACGGCCGTTGAAGGTCACCAAGTTAAATTCTGGACCGAAACCACGCACGGTGATTTGTGAGCCCTCGCTGTTCGACCGGCTAATGGAGATACCAGGAATACGCTGCAGGGCTTCTGCTAAGTTTTGGTCTGGGAATTTACCAATGTCCTCTGCCGTGATGGCATCGACAAACCCGACCGCTTCGCGTTTGCGGTCCATTGACCGCATGAGGCTGCCCCGAACGCCAACGACTTCGATTCTGTCATCGGTGCGTGTCTCGGTGCTGGTTTGCTCTGAAGACTCCGCCTCAGTCGCGGCT
>CAJXXD010000014.1 GCA_913062835.1 uncultured Gammaproteobacteria bacterium | reverse complement strand
ATCTCAGTGACCTGAACGGCCAGTGCGATGGCGACAATAAAAGCTAGGGTACGGAGCCACAGAGCATCCAACGGGGCAAGAATGAACGACTGGATGCTGTAGGCAACGACGGAAGACAAGGTCAGTACGAAGGTGGTTGCCAGCGACATGCCCATAGCGCCCTCAATACGAGACGAAACGCCCATAAAGGGGCATAACCCTAAAAACTGGACCAGCACAAAGTTGTTAACCAGTGCTGCTGAGATGACGATCAGCAGCAATTCAGTCAAGAGGCCTCCTCGGTCAACGAGGATTCGACTGTGGCCTGTCCCTCGAGCAGTTTATGAACCGGGCACTTGTTGGCAATTTCTAACAGACGGAGCCGCTGACTGGCGTCGAGTGCCCCTTCGAGTGTGATCGACCGCAGGAAGTGATGCCCTTCTTTGCTTGGTGTGTGCACGACCTCGGTTTGCACCTGATCAAGTGGCCACTGCTTCATGTCGGCATACATTCTGAGTGTCATATTGGTGCAGGCCCCCAAGGCTGCTACCACCAATGCGAAGGGGCTCGGTCCTTGGTCGGTGCCACCCATCTCGGTGGGCTCATCCATGGCAAAGTCATGACCGTCAACCGAAACCGCGTTGTAAAATCGATCGGTGCCGGCTTCGGTAATGCGTCCTTTTGTCGGTTGGCTCATCTATCGAATCCTCTGGCCGGGGATGGCTCCCGAGTCCGGTGACAGCAGGTAAATGTCAGACCCGCCGGGGCCCGCAGCCAATACCATGCCTTCGGATACACCGAATTTCATCTTGCGAGGTGCCAAATTGGCAATCATGACGGTGAGGCGGCCTTTTAAATCCTCTGGGGCATACGCGGCTTTAATGCCGCTGAATACCTGACGGGTTTCGCCCCCTAAATCGAGGGTCAATCGCAATAATTTGTCTGCGCCTTCGACGGCTGTCGCCTCGGTGATCCGGGCCACGCGGAGGTCGACTGCGAGAAAGTCATCAATGCTACACTCGGGTGCGATGGGCTCCACAGCTGCTTCTGCAGATTCTGTGTCAGACGCCTCAGATTGTGCCTCATCCGGTTGAATCATGGCCTGAACCTGGCTCATTTCGATACGGGTCACGAGCGGCTCAAAGGGTGCGATGGCATGCCCAAGGAGCACGTCGTCTAAGGTGTCATAGTCAAGCGATTGAACGTTTAAGAAGCTGACCACCTTAGAGGCCAACTGCGGCATCACCGGGGCTAAGTATAGGCTGAGTAAACGAAATGCATTGAGTGCCGTCGTGCATACCCGATGCGCCTCATCCAGTGTTTCGTCTGCCTTGGCCAGCTGCCAGGGTGCGGTCTCCGCAATCCAAGCGTTGGTGTCATCCGCGAGTGCCATAATGTCTCGCATGGCTTTGCCAAACTCACGTTCTTCATACGCGTGCCGAATGCTGTCAGCCCGGCCCCGAATGGCCTCAATGAGCGCTGGGTGAGCCAAACTGTCGGCCAGCCGCCCATCAAATCGCTTGTGGATAAATCCCGCGGTACGACTCGCGATATTGACCCATTTGCCCACCAAGTCTGAGTTAACTTTTTGCACGAAGTCTTCGAGCGACAGGTCAATATCCTCCACCCGTGCAGACAGCTTGGTGGCAAAGTAATACCGCAGATATTCTGGGTTTAAGGCATCGAGATAGGTCCGTGCTTTGATGAACGTGCCCCGTGATTTCGACATTTTTCGTCCATCCACGGTAACGAATCCGTGCACATTGACCCCAGTCGGCGTGCGGAATCCAGCTTGATTCAGCATGGCAGGCCAAAACAGGCAGTGGAAATTGACGATGTCTTTGCCGATGAAGTGATAGACCTCTGCCTCACTGTCGGCATGCCATACCGAATCGAAATTAAATCCGTTTTTATCGCACCATTCCTGAAAGGCGCCCATGTAGCCAATGGGAGCATCGAGCCACACGTAAAAATAGGTCCCTGGGTGATCTGGGACCTCAAAACCAAAGTAGGGCGCGTCCCGCGAGATGTCCCAGCTCTTTAAACCGCCTTCACCTTCGATCCATTCGTTGAGTTTATTGGCCACCTCGGGCTGTAAACGTCCGGATCGAGTCCACTCCTTTAGGAATTCACTGTGTTGGCCGAGCTCGAAAAATAGATGTTCACTGTCTTTCAAAATGGGCTCGGCGCCTGAGAGAGTCGACTTTGGATTCTTGAGTTCACGCGCTTCATAGGTGGCCCCACACGCTTCGCAGTTGTCTCCATACTGATCCGCTGCACCGCACTTTGGACACTCGCCTTTAACGTATCGGTCGGCCAGAAATAACTGCTTTTCTGGATCGAACAATTGAGAAATGGTGCGCACAGCGATACCGCCCGCGTCTCGCACCCGACGATATATCAGCTCTGAGTAATGCCGGTTGGCGTCCGAATGGGTCGATGAATAATGATCGAACCCAATCAAGAAATCTCGAAAATCGGACTCGTGTTCGGCTTTGACGTCGGCAATCAATGCCTCTGGGGTGATGCCTAAGGATTCTGCCCTGAGCATAATTGCGGTACCGTGTGCATCGTCAGCACAGACATAGATACACCGATGTCCACTTTGTTTTTGGAATCGCACCCAAATATCGGTCTGAATATACTCCAGCATGTGGCCCAAATGGATGGAGCCGTTTGCGTAAGGCAACGCGCTGGTAACAAGAATGGTGCGTTGTGGGGTTGGCACAGAACGATTTCCTTGTGACAGTTAAGCAAGTGGATCATGAAGTATACCGGCACTGACCTTTTATTTCGCCGATTGATAAAGAAACGGAGCGTAATTTGTCCTCAGACCTCACCCCCCGCATCCTACGGATCCTCTCTGAATATGAGGATCCTTATCGCGATCTCAATTTGGCTGAGTCGGGGGTCCTGACTCGCTGTGAGTTAGATGATGGAGAGCTTGAGGTTGATCTAACCTTTCCTTACCCGTTAGCCGGCATGACGCGTTCGCTCGTGAAACAGTTGAAGCCGCAACTGGAGTCTCTGAAAGAGGTATCGAGTGCGTTCATTCGTGTGTTGCATGAAGTGCCTATGATGCCGGCCCGGGAGGGAACAGAGGCCTTGCCTGGGGTGCGTCAGGTGATTTGCGTGGCTTCGGGTAAAGGCGGTGTGGGTAAATCAACGACCGCCGTCAATTTAGCCTTAGCACTCTCGGCTGAAGGGGGTCGCGTGGGTCTGTTGGATGCCGACATTTACGGTCCGTCACAAGGGCTCATGTTGGGAGTTCAAGGTAAGCGCCCTGAAACCCATGACGGAAAAACCTTCGAGCCGGTGATAGCGCATGGTATGCCGGTCATGTCGATGGCGTTCTTGTTAAATGAGCGGTCACCGACCATTTGGCGTGGACCCATGGTCAGTGGTGCATTTACACAGATGCTCAGACAGACCAACTGGGGTAACTTAGATTATCTCATCATCGATTTGCCACCTGGCACAGGCGATATTCAGCTCACGCTGAGTCAGCAGGTGCCGGTCAATGGCGCCATCGTGGTCACCACCCCGCAGGACATCGCGCTGTTGGACGCGCGCCGGGGAATCGAAATGTTTCGTCGTGTGAACGTCCCAGTGTTGGGCGTCATTGAGAATATGTCATTGCACCGCTGCTCTCAGTGTGGTCATACCGAACACCTATTTGGTGAGGGCGGGGGTGAGCGAATTGCGTCAGAATACGACACCGAATTGTTAGGGGCGCTGCCGCTCGACTTAAGTATTCGCGAGCTGACAGATCGCGGTAAGCCGCCGGTGATCAGTGAGCCTGACGGCACTGTGGCTCAAGCCTATCGAGACATTGCCCGCAGAGTGGGCGCCCGGCTGACTGTGACGCCAGCAGGCGCTACCGAAGGCGGATTAATCACTAAAACCCAAGGGACTGACGAGTAATTCATGACCATTAAATCCGATCGTTGGATTCAGCACATGGCTGAGTCAAAAGAAATGATTTCCCCCTTTGAACCGGGCCAAATTCGTGAGCGGGACGGCCACAAATTGATTTCCTATGGCACATCGAGCTACGGGTACGATGTACGGTGCGCCGATGAGTTCAAAGTCTTCACCAATATCCACTCGGCTGTGGTGGACCCAAAAAACTTTGATGACAAAAGCTTCGTCGATATCCAGTCAGACGTATGCATTATTCCGCCCAACAGTTTCGCGCTGGCTCGAACGGTGGAGTATTTCAAGATTCCAGAAGATGTATTGACTATTTGTTTAGGAAAGTCGACCTATGCGCGGTGCGGCATCATTGTGAACGTAACGCCACTCGAACCTGAGTGGGAAGGCCATGTGACGTTGGAATTCTCCAATACCACCAACCTGCCGGCCAAGATCTACGCCAACGAGGGTGTGGCGCAGATGCTGTTTTTCCAGTCCGATGAACGTTGTATCACCACGTATAGGGATCGGGGCGGAAAGTATCAGGGACAGCAGGGCGTGACCCTGCCCAAAGCCTGAGGTCTCTGATGGAACAAAACGCACGGATGCTGCTTCGGATTACCTGTCCCGGACGGACCGGTTTGGTCGCGGCCATCACTGGGTTTCTCGCCGATGAAGCCTGTTTTATCACTGAGCTGTCTCAATTTGATGATCTGCAAACCGGGCGCTTTTTTTGCCGTGCCGAGTTTTACGCACCTTCGTCTGAGATGACGCCAGAAATGCTCTCAGAGCGTTTCAGAGCTGTCGGAATCCGCTTTGATATGGATTGGCGCTTCATTGACCCAAGCATTGGTCACAAAACGCTTATTTTGGTGTCTAAGTTCGATCATTGTTTAAACGATTTGTTGTATCGACGCGCGACTGGTGAGCTGAATCTGGATGTCACTTGTGTGGCATCAAACCATCCAGACTTGGAACCTTTGAGCCGCTTTCATCAGATTCCCTATGAGGTTCTGCCAAAGGGTAAAAGTCAGCTGAGCACCAAAGCATTGCAAGAGGAGCGGATTCGAGAACTGATCGAAACGTCAGATGTTGAGCTGGTGGTGCTGGCTCGATACATGCAGATCTTGTCCGATGAGTTGTGTCGGGACCTGGCCGGTCGGTGCATCAATATTCATCACTCATTTTTGCCTAGCTTCAAGGGAGCGCGTCCCTACCATCAAGCCTACGAGCGGGGAGTGAAAGCCATCGGTGCGACGGCTCATTATGTAACGGCGGATTTGGATGAAGGGCCGATTATCGATCAAGAGGTCGCCCGGGTAGACCACACGCAGGGGCCTGACGCGCTTCAGGCAGTGGGTCGGAATATGGAGAACTATGCGCTAGCTCGCGCGGTGAAGGCCCACAGTGAGCATCGGGTGTTTCTAAATGGACATAAAACGGTGGTGTTGAAATGACGGCAATCCGAATCGACGGCAAGGCGATGGCAGAGCAGGTGCGTGCGGACGTGGCGACTGGCGTGGCTGAACTGAAAGCAACCCATGGTGTGACTCCGGGCTTGGCGGTGGTGCTGGTGGGTGAAGACCCGGCGAGTGAAGTGTATGTGCGCAATAAGATCAAACAGACGGAAGCCTGTGGCATGACGTCGTTTCATCATGTGCTCTCAAAAGACACCACACGGGAGTCGTTGCTCCGTTTGATTCGTTCTCTCAATGAGGACCCTGAGGTGCACGGCATTCTGGTGCAGTTGCCTTTGCCTGGACATTTGGATGCTAAGGATGTGATTGAATCGATTGACCCGGCCAAGGATGTCGATGGCTTCCACACCGCCAATGTTGGAGAGCTCTGGACAGAGGGGCAGCCGTTCGTTCCATGCACTCCGCTTGGCTGCTTGAAACTTTTAAAATCGGTTTGCCCTGACATCGCCGGAAAGCACGCGGTCGTGATTGGGCGGTCAAATATTGTGGGTCGACCGATGGCAGCCCTCCTACTTAATGAATCCGCCACCGTAACGATTGCCCACTCAAAGACCGATGATCTGCCGGGGCTTTGCCGTCAAGCGGATATTTTGGTGGCCGCGGTCGGGCGTCCACAGATGGTTAAAGCCGATTGGATCAAACCCGGAGCAGTCGTTTTGGATGTGGGTATCAACCGTATTGAAGATGACGCGGGACAGTCGAAGCTGGTTGGTGATGTCGATTTCGATGCGGCTTTGAGCGTCGCCGGAGCGGTGACGCCGGTCCCTGGCGGCCCAGGCCCGATGACTATTGCTTGCCTGCTGGCCAACACCTTGGAGGCGGCCAAGCGGTCTGTGGCTTAAACGGCGCTTTTTTGTCCGATTAGAGCGCGGTGATGACTAAGCCCGCTACTGCCCACAAGAGGAGGGTGCGCTCGGCTAAGGATTGCATCTCTTCGACGTGATAGCGGGCCGCATCATCGCCATCGCCTACCAAAGGCTCTTGCTGGATGATGCCCGCGACCGCCCGAGAGCCGCCCAGTTTCACTCGCAAGGCACCTGCTGTTGCCGCAACCAGAATGCCGGCTTCAGGGTCTGAGAAGTCATTGGCCCGGTGGCGCCACAGCGAGCGAGACTTCTCTCGATCGCCCATGAGGCCGAGTGTGAACGCCAATACGCGAATCGGTACCCAGTTCAATAAACTAAGCCAACGACTGGAGGTCTCGCCGGAACCGTCTCGATGGGCAATCACGCTCGAGCTCCAATAAAGCAGCAGCCCAGGTAGTCCACCCAGCGCGAACCAGGCCAACGGGATGAATACGCCGGTGGCGAGCTTTAAAATTTGAGTCTCGACCGTAATCCGAGAGACGCCGTTTTCATCAAGTTGGCTGGCATCGGTCGCTGAGAAATCGCTCAAGATCAGCTGCGCTTGGGAAAAAGAGCCACTGCGTAATTCGGTCAAAATGGCTTGGGCGGACTCGAAGACATCCCCATAACGCAGCACGATCACCAGAGCCGCAAAGGTCGCAAGTGCACCGATGAGCGGTAAATAGGCGACTATCGCACCCAAAGCGACTGCGCCTCCGACAACCACTGGCAAACGGGCACTATTCGGTAGGCGGTCGGTCATGGCTTCGACCCATCCCGTGACTTTTTGTCGATAGGGCTCGATTCGATCGGTTTTCATCAATCGGCAAAAAATCAAAGCGGCAACGGCTAAAATCAGTGCGTTCATCAATTTCCCTTTAAAGTTTTGCAAACTGTAGCATGAGTCCAGTTACACTTGGACGATGTTCAATCCATTACCTGTTTGCATTGGTCTCCGGTACACCCGCGCAAAGCGACGGAACCACTTCATTTCATTTATTTCCGCGGTTTCGATGGCAGGCCTGACCTTAGGCGTGGCTGTATTGATTCTTGTGCTGTCTGTCCTCAATGGCTTTGATCGTGAATTGAGAACTCGAATCTTAGGTACTGTGCCTCATGCGCTGGTTGAGTTTGAGACGGCTCGAGCGGATTGGTCTGAGGCAGCTAGTCTGTTGAGCCAGATGCCGGAGGTACGGGGCGTTGCGCCTTTAAATCAGGGTGAAGGCCTCTTGGTTGCCAACGGGCGGACGGCATCGGTGGCTGTACTGGGTGTTGATCCAAACCAGGAGGCCTCGGTCTCGATTGTGCCCAAGCATATGGTGCAGGGTGAATTTTCCGCGTTGTCCGATCGCTCATTTGGTGTAGTGCTTGGCGCCGGTGTCGCGGCACAACTCGGGGTCGTCAGCGGTGAATCCGTTACGCTGCTCATTCCTGAGGCGACCTTTAGTGTGGCCGGTGTTACCCCGCGACTAAAAAGGTTGACGGTGGTGGGTATATTTGAAGTCGGTGCGCAGTTGGATAACCAGCTTGTTTATGTTGGGCTTCAAGAAGCCGCTCGACTATTTCGGTTGGGCGAGGGGGTGGCCGCGCTTCGATTGCAATTCGATAATCTGTTTGATGCGCCCATGGTCATTCGTCCGATGGCTCAAGCAGTCAGTACGGAGCTCGGTATCCCGATTCGGTTTCAAGATTGGACGCGTACTCAGGGTAATCTTTTTGAAGCCATCCAGCTTGAGAAAACGCTCATTGCGTTGCTGTTAACGCTGATCATTGCGGTGGCTGCATTCAACATCGTATCGACTCTGATCATGGTGGTGACTGATAAGCGAGCGGATATCGCGATCTTGAAAACCATCGGACTAAGCCCTCGAGGGATCATGGGCGTGTTTATCGTCCAAGGTTCAGTGGTGGGTGTGATTGGCACCGTGATCGGAATCGCCCTAGGGGTACCGTTGGCGCTCGCTATTGGCCCCATTTTGCAATGGCTTGAATCTGCATTTGGATTTTATCTTTTTAATCCAAGTGCCTATTTTATATCGGATTTGCCAAGCGAACTTCGCTGGGGTGATGTGTGGTCTGTGGGGCTGTTAAGCGTGGTTTTGTCAGTCTTAGCCACCCTGTATCCGGCGTTAAAAGCGAGTCAGATCGTGCCTGCCGAGGTTTTGAATCATGAGCGTTAGTCCCGTCCTTGCACTGACCGATGTGCGGTTTCAATACGGTTCGGAATCAGAGCCTGTGTCTGTACTCAATGGCGTCAATTTTGAGCTGAACGCCGGTGAGAAGGTCACCCTAGTGGGCAGAAGTGGTTCGGGAAAAAGCACGCTCATGAATATTTTAGCAGGCCTATTGCTGCCATCTTCGGGCTCGGTTTCCTGGCTCGGCCGTTCAGTCGAAATGATGGGGGACGCAGAGCGAGTGAAATGGCGCCGAGATACCATCGGTGTGGTGTATCAGTTTCATCATCTGCTTGCTGAGTTCACGGCGCTAGAGAACGTGATGCTGCCTACCATGTTATCCGGGGCACCCATCAAAGACGCGGAGCATCGAGCCCGCGAATTGTTGGCGGATGTCCAATTATCCGATCGTGCAAGCCACCGCCCTGGCGAATTGTCTGGGGGCGAACGTCAGCGAGTGGCGATTGCCCGCGCGTTGTCTGCCGACCCCCGCGTTTTGTTGATGGATGAGCCCACCGGCAATTTGGACGAAGATACTGCCGATACCGTGCTGTCAATGTTGATGTCGGTCGCGGATAAAAAAGGGACCAGTTTGCTGATTGTTACCCACGATCGCCGGGTGGCGACTCAGGGCGATCGTTGCCTAGCGCTGCATCACGGGGTTTTGGGAACACCGTAAGCATCCGTTTTTTGCGATCAGACCAGTTTTTGCGAATTTGCAATGACCACCAGACGCGAATAACCAGATACCCGAGTGCGCTGGCGCTGACGCCGATGATCAAAGAGCCTGTTAAAAGTGGCCACCAAACCAAATTGAACTGCTCACCGATCCAGGCAAAAGAGAATTCGTTTGGCCAGGAGATCATATCGGCGCCTAACACATAGGCTCCGAGTTGATAGGCGCCGGTAAAATAGGGCGGCATGGTCACCGGGTTGGTCAGGAACACGAGACCCAAAGACAGGGGGACATTGCAACGAATCAAGATCGCGCAGATCGCCGCCGCCACCATTTGAAACGGCATGGGCATACAAGCCCAGAAAATCCCGTTAAGGAACGCCAGCGCGACCGATCGGCGATTTAGATGCCACAAGTCCTCAGCAAAGACCTGACGGCCCACCCAGCCGAGCTGACGAAAATGCGTCAACTTCTCCGGGCTTAGCATGATTCGAGTGACTAACTTTTTTGGCATGACCTGCTTGTCGCGTGCTGACAGCCGCTATTGGCGCGTGCTGACACAGCCGTTGCTCTCCTGACGCATGCTTCTTGCATGCTGTTAAAGATCGTAATTGTAAGCACTTTGCCTTGGTTTCCAAACCCTTTGTCGGCTTTTGGACTGGGTTTATTGGCAATGGCAGCCCTTTTCTCTCGGCTGCCTGGGCTCGCCTTATTGAGTGTGGTGGTGCTGGTTCAAGACGCCCGAATTTCTCAGGCAGTGGCAGATTTGTGGGCCGAGAACCGTCCAAGTGTGCAGTGCCGGGGCGAAATACAGGTCGTTAGAGTTTTATCGGTGACTGAGGCCTATAGTCGATTTGAGGCGGAATGGGTGGCCAGTGATTGTCCCGAGACCTTGGCAAACGATCGGTTCCCAGTCTCCATTCAGGGTGCCGAAAAACTGGCCGTGGGAGATCGGTTTTTCGGTGCGTTTGTGATCAAACCCATTTCCACGTTTGTGAACCCGCATGGGTTCGATGCGCGTCGCCATGCGCTCGGGGAGGGCTGGAATTACCGTGCCACCATGACTGAGTGGACCTATGTGGCCAACACGTCGCTTCGAGCGCGACTCTATCATCGTGTGAATGCCTGGCCCGAGCCGCTTTCTGGATTGGCGTTGGCGCTTGTTTTTGGTGAAAAGCAGAGTCTGCAGTCTGACCTTAAATTGTTATTCGAACAGTTAGGTTTGGCTCATTTATTGGCGATTTCCGGCCTGCATGTGGGTGTGATCTTGGGCGGTCTGTGGTGGGGACTCAAGCGCCTCCCTGGACCGCGACACCCACAAATAAAATTACTTCTGCGTACGGGTGTGATGGCGCTCGCCGGTTGGGGGTTGGCAGATTGGACACTCTATTCCCCGAGCGTCATTCGCGCTTCAGTGATGGCGGTGGTATTGAGTGCATGGCCTCTATTCTTCGTGCGCTCCAGTTTGGCCGGTGCCCTTGCCATTACCTTAGCGTTGATTTTAATCACGGATCCATTGGCGAGTTTGTCGATTGGTCTTTTGATGTCCGCCGGTGCCGTGATGTTAATTGCGATGTTGCACTGGGCGTGGCCGTTAACCGGTTGGGTGGGTTT
>CAJXXD010000013.1 GCA_913062835.1 uncultured Gammaproteobacteria bacterium | reverse complement strand
CGCCCTCTGTGAGTGGCTCGATCAGGCTGGGGTCGCCTATGAGCTCAATCCGCGCTTGGTCCGGGGCTTGGATTACTACACACGAACTGTATTTGAGTGGGTGACCGAATCGTTGGGCGCCCAGGGCACCATCTGTGGTGGTGGGCGATACGATGGGCTGGTTGAGCACCTTGGGGGCAAGCCGACGCCTGGTGTGGGCTTTGCGCTGGGTATGGAGCGTTGCATTTTATTGCTCGAGACACTTGAGCGTATTCCTGACAGCGTCAATGCTCAGGCAGATGTGTATTTGATGCCGCAGGCGGAATCTTGTGAAGCCGCTATACGGGCGCTGGCCCGTGAATTACGGAAGGTCAACCCCGACCTCAGAATCTTGACGCATGTTGGTGGCGGCAGTCTGAAAAGTCAGTTTAAGAAAGCAGATAAGTCAGGTGCAGAGGTAGGTCTTATCATTGGAGAGGGTGAATTGAGTCAGGATACGGTAGTCTATAAGCCCCTGCGTGGCGGTGATCAGGAAACACTGTCGCGATCCGAAGTCATAGCCCGATACACTCAATAGAAAAGGACGATCATGGATTATTTGCGATCCGATGAAGAACAAGCAGAAGCGCTCAAGCAGTGGCTAAAGAAAAACGGCACCGGTTTAGCGGTGGCGATTGTAGCGGGCATAGGGGGTGTTCTTGGATTTCAGCAATGGCAAGCGATGTCTTTGAACAAAGCGGCTGATGCCGCGGGTCGGTATCAACAAATCGTGGATGCCTCCGCTACAGATTTCTCTTTGCCTGAGAGCGAGCCTGCGTTTCAATCCCTGTTAAGTACGGCTGAAGGGCTGCGACAAGCCCACGGAGACAGTCATTATGCTGTGCTGGCTGCGGCTGTGGTGGCTGCGCAAGCAGTGGAGCGGGGCGAGTACGATCTGGCGGTTAGCCAACTAACATTTGCAGAGTCGGCTTCAGACGAGCCCGAACTAAAGGCTTTGATGGCGATGCGTTTGGCGCGTTTGGAATTGTATTTGGGCGAGGCCGAGGCTGCACTGGCGCGGGTCCAAGCGATTCAGTCACAAGGTTTGGATGCATCGTTGACAGAGCTATTGGGCGATATTTATGTCGAGCTTTCTGAGCCAAGCAATGCCCGGGCGGCCTATCAATCTGCCCGTCAATCGCTCGTGCAGTCGGGTCTGAATACCGCATTGATTGACTTGAAACTGTCGGCTTTACCTGAGGGTTGATCATGCGCATTTTAGCTTTCGTGGTGTCGAGTCTGGTGCTCATTGGGTGTTCTAGTGCGCCTGAAAAACCCGATCCCACCCGTTTGGAACGTATCTCGCCCGAAGTGGTCCTGGTAAAGCAAGGATCGGTTTCGCTTGGGGGTGACGACGTGACTGGATTAACGCCGGTAATCACAGGATCTGGGTTGGTAGCGGCATCGAGCCGTGGCGAGGTATCGCTATTGACCCTCCCAGAATTGGATGAAGTCTGGTCGACCGATCTTGATCAGGACATTACGGCAGGAGTCGGCGCCAACGATGCCAACGTGTTTGTGATTACCGCGAATGGCCGGTTAATTGCATTGTCCTTGGCGACCGGTGAAGTTCAGTTTGAACGTCTGCTTCCTTCGGCTGTGACCACCCCGCCAAGCGTGGATGACGACCGGGTCTACGTCAAAACCCAAGTGGGTCGGCTGATGGCCCTCTCCGCAACGACGGGGGAGACCTTGTGGGTTGAAGAGACCCAAGAAACGACCATCGGAATCCGGGGTGGGGCCCCAATGACTTTGAGTAACAATACCCTTTGGGTGTTGTGGGAATCTGGACGATTGGCGGGGTATCAAGCTGACAACGGTCGGATTCTGTTTGAACGGCAGGTGGCAGTATCTAAGGGGCGCAGTCCACTAGAGCGGATCGTAGACTCGAAAGGCGCGCCATCCATTCAAAACTCGGTGCTCGCGACCGCGACGCGTAACGGGCAATTGTCGGTGTTGGATATCAGCTCCGGGCAACCGCTTTGGAGCATCGATGCAGACGCCTACCCTGGGGCTTTAGTTGGATTTAACGCGGTGACCGTGGTGGAGACAGACGGGACCGTGTCAGCCTATAGCCTACAAACTGGAGAATCTCTCTGGTCGACCCAAGCGCTTCGGTATCGAGAGCTGAGTGCACCGTCGATCTTTGCCAATTCCATCGCTGTTGTCGATTTAGACGGTGTCGTGCACCTGATTGATCCGGCAGATGGTGGCCTGGTTGGACGGCTTGATGTGGGTTCAGCCAAGGGGTTGGTCGCTCCGGTGGTGTCCTCTGACGGCATGGCGGTGCAGTTAGTCGACGGTCGCGTGACCTGGGTGAGCGTGACGCCTTGAGCGCACCTGTAATTGCCTTAGTTGGCCGTCCGAATGTCGGAAAATCGACTCTTTTTAATCGTCTGACTCGATCTCGTGATGCGTTGGTGGCTGACTTCGCTGGTTTGACGCGAGATCGTAAGTACGGCCGCGCCTTACTGGAAGGTCATCCGTTTTTGTTGATTGATACCGGCGGCCTGACCGGTGGTGAGGCAGGCATTGATGCAGCCATGGCGGAGCAGTCAAGAGCTGCGATTGATGAGGCGGATGCGGTGCTGTTCATGGTCGATTCGGCCACGGGTGTGGCGGCATCGGATGAAACCGTAGCCGACATGCTGCGTCGAACCGATAAGCCAGTATGGTTGGTTGCCAATAAGATTGACGGCCAAAATGAAGACGTCGTGCTCGGTGAATTTTTTGGTTTGGGGTTTGGCGAGCCGCATCCGATCGCGGCCTCGCATGGGCGCGGAGTGGCAGCCCTGACCGAGTTGCTGCTCACACATTTTGGTTTAATTGACCTAGAGCCTGAGCCGGAGGACGCGGAGCGAAAAGACGCACCGGGTATCCGAATTGGCGTCGTCGGTCGTCCCAATGTTGGGAAATCGACGCTGGTGAATCGTATGCTGGGTGAGGACCGAGTGGTCGTCTTCGATTTGCCGGGTACGACACGGGATTCCATTTACATCCCTTATGAGCGTCACGGTGAAACCTTTACCTTGATTGATACAGCGGGCGTTCGACGTCGTGGTCGGGTCAGTGAAACGGTAGAGAAGTTTTCGATTGTCAAAACCTTGCAAGCCATTGAAGACTCTCAAGTCGTCATTTTGGTGATCGATGCCCATGAGGGTCTAGTAGATCAAGATCTTCATCTGATGGGAACGGTGATTGAGGCGGGGCGTGCCCTGGTGGTGGCGGTGAATAAGTGGGATCACTTAACCCCAGATGCGCGTGATTCGATCCGGACGGCCTTAGACCGCCGATTGAATTTCATTCCATGGGCCAAAGTGCACTTTATCTCAGCGCTCCATGGAACCGGTGTGGGTGATCTGTATGGTTCCATTGGGGAAGCACATCAGGCGGCGACGACTAAATTTTCGACCAACCAACTGACTCGGATCCTTGAAGATGCTGTGGCCGATCATCAGCCGCCACTGGTCCGTGGACGCCGGATTAAACTTCGATACGCACACCAGGGCGGCATGAACCCGCCTCGGATTATTATCCACGGCAATCAGACCCAAGATGTACCGGAGTCTTATCGGCGGTATCTTGAAAACGTGTATCGGAAGGTGCTTAAAATTTCAGGCAGTCCGATCAAGATCGAGTTTAAAACCGGTGAAAATCCGTTTGCAGGTCGAAAAAATCAGCTGACCGAGCGGCAGATACAGCGGAAACGTCGTTTGATGAGCTTTGTGAAGAAGAAGCGTTAGGCGCCCGTTCGTCCCCAGCGATCATCAAACAGCCCTTGGGTCAGAGCATTGAGTACACCGACCCCACCGTCAGAGCGCCGTGCGCTGGCAAACGCAATAATGTCTGGATTCCCCTTGAGCCATCGATTCACGTAGGCCTTCAATAATGGGCGTCCATCTGGACTGTGTCGGCCCACGCCGTGCGTGATTCGGATGTGGGTGAGGCGCCGCTCGCGGATGACCGCAAACAGGTCGGCAACGGCTCGCGCAGCCTCCTCCACGGTGTGCCCATGCAAATCGATTTCAAGTTGAGCCGGGAAGGGAATCTCATCCAGTAACCCAAGAACCCGGCGGTCTGCATCATAGGCCACATATTCCAACACACGCTGTGGGTCCATCGGGGGCGGCTCCTCCGTGGATAGGCCATGATGCTGTGTCACAGGCTCGTGTGCCTCCGCGCGAGCTCGAGCGATTGCGATTTCGGCATCGGATAAAGCCGCTTTAGCACGCACCCGAGCCTCTCGCTCTATGGGGCGGACACCGGTTTCTCGCATTAGGGCTTTAAACGACTCATCACTCATAAACTAACCATAGGGGATGGTGGTCGATTTTCAAAGTTTGCTTGTCACCTATTAACGGTCGACATAGTCTTCGCGCATGAAGGATTTGAAGACACTGCGTGACTATCTCCGCTATGCATTGAGTCAACTCGGTGAGCACCCTGTGCATTTGGGCCATGGGACCGACACGCTGTGGGATGAAGCCTTGGCGCTTGTTTTCGGGGCAGTTTATCTGCCACCCGATGGTGACGATCGGTTGTTGGATGCCTGTCTGACCTCTGCCGAGCGTGAGCGGTTGGCTGAGTTGATTAAAAAGCGCGTCGAGCAGCGCATCCCTGTGCCTTATTTAGTGGGTCGGGCCTGGTATGGCGGTTTACCGTTTTACGTCGATTCTCGTGTATTGATCCCACGGAGTCCGATATTTGAATTGGTCGAATCTGAGTTCCAGCCGTGGTTGAGTGTGCCGACCGACCGCCCCATGAAACTGTTGGATCTGTGCACTGGGTCGGGCTGTCTTGGCATCATCGCCGCGCTGGCTTTTCCAGAAAGCCAAGGGGTACTGGCAGACATCGACGGTGGAGCCTGTGATGTGGCGCGAGATAATGTTGCACTGCATGGGCTAGATGCAGAGCTTGAGGTTATTCAGTCTGATGGCTTTGACGGGCTGTTCGATGAGCAATTCGACTTAATTATCTGCAACCCACCCTATGTGGATGCCGAGGATATGGCCTCTCTGCCAGAGGAATATCGACATGAACCGGAACGGGCTTTGGCATCCGGTGAAGATGGATTGCATTTGGTGCGTCGCCTGCTTGCCCAGGCCGCGGATTGGGTGACCGCTGAGGGCATCATGGTGCTCGAGGTTGGGAATACCTGGGGACTGTTGGATCGGGAAATTACCCAAGTGACCGGTCAGCCTGTGACTTGGGTTCAGTTTCAGCATGGCGGCCATGGTGTCTGTGTTCTGACCCATCATGAGCTCTCCGCGTTATACTCAAACTTTTGAGCGGAATTGGCATGAGCGGAAATACCTTCGGGACCCTATTCACAGTCACTACGGCAGGCGAGAGCCATGGACCGGGCTTGGTGGCCATTGTTGACGGGTGTCCGCCTCAGGTCCCGCTTTCGGAAGATGATTTGCAGCGCGATTTAGACCGTCGTAAGCCAGGTCAAAGTCGTCACACTACACAGCGTCGAGAGGAAGACCGGGTCGAGATTCTATCGGGGGTGTTTGAAGGCCAGACCACAGGCACACCGATTGCGCTTCTGATCAGAAACACGGATCAGCGCTCCAAGGACTACTCAGATATCAAAGATATCTTCCGTCCTGCGCACGCCGATTACACATATGAACACAAATACGGGATCCGCGATTACCGAGGTGGTGGGCGCAGCTCAGCCCGTGAAACCGCCATGCGCGTGGCTGCGGGTGCGATCGCTAAGAAGGTCCTGTCGCACTTATTTTCGGTCTCGGTGCGCGGTTGTTTAACCCAGCTAGGGCCCATTGAGTGTGCGATCAAGGATTGGCATGCGGTTGAGCAGAACCCATTTTTCTGTCCAGACCCTGACCAGATCGAATCCCTCGACGCGTTTATGACGCAGCTTCGCCGGGACGAAGATTCCATTGGTGCGCGGCTTACTGTGGTCGCCGAGGGCTGTCCGCCGGGGTGGGGTGAGCCGGTCTTTGATCGGCTCGATGCAGATCTCGCACACGCCTTGATGTCGATTAATGCGGTGAAAGGGGTTGAGATCGGTGAGGGTATGGCCGTGGTGAATCGACGGGGTTCCGAGCATCGAGATCTCATGTCGCCTGAGGGATTTCTCACCAACCATGCGGGGGGTGTCCTAGGCGGTATCAGCACCGGCCAGCCTGTAGTCTGTCATTTGGCGCTAAAGCCCACTAGTTCGATCACCACACCCGGACAAAGCATCACTCGCCAAGGTGGATCCACTGAAGTGGTGACCAAAGGACGTCACGATCCCTGTGTGGGAATACGGGCCACGCCTATCGCTGAAGCCATGGTCGCACTGGTGTTGTTGGACCATGCCTTGCGTGACCGTGGGCAAAATGCGCATGTGAAAACTGACACGCCGGTGATTTCGGGGCTGGCATCCACGTGATGGTTGGGATCCCGAGCGCTCGACTCGGTGGTCTCTATGCACTGTACTTTGCCATCGTTGCACTGTCTGTTGGATGGTTCGGTCCTTTTTTCGCGTCCTTAGGTTTTTCTTCAGCCCAAATCGGCATCGCGATCGGCGTGTTAACGGGATCTAAAATCGTGGCGCCCTATTTTTGGGGTTGGTTGGGCGATTTATTGCCCAATCGATTGCGCGTGGTGCAGGTGGGCATGCTGGGGTCGACCGTCGCAGCGCTCGGTTTATTCTTGCCGCTCGATTTTATGGGTCTTTGCCTGGTGTTGGCTGCCTTTGGCCTCTTTTGGAATGCCATCATTGCCCAATTCGATACGCTCACACTGGCTTATCTCGGAGAGCATCCTCATCGATACACTCGGATTCGGGTATGGGGTTCGATTGGGTTTATCTGGATGATGCTAGCGGCCGGTTGGGCGTTCACTGAATTGCCATTTTCGGTATTGCCGGCGGTCATGGTTTTCGGTCTTCTGTTGTCGGGGCTCCTATCTTTGAGTCTGCCCCCGTTGCCGGCAGCGACGAGAGAGGCTGGGATTGAAGGTCGCGTGACAGATCGCCTGAAAACGCCTGCGGTCTGGCTGTTTTTCGTAATTGTGGGGATTAACCAGTTTGCCCATGGTCCGTTAAATGTTTTTTTTACCTTGTATCTCCAAGATCATGGCCACTCAGCCTGGGTGGCCGGGCAACTATGGGCGCTTGGGGTGCTGGCTGAGGTGATTTTATTTTTTGTGTTACCGCACTGGCTGTCCCGGCTGGATCTTAGATTGCTGCTGAGTTTGTCGCTTGTTCTGGCTGCGGGTCGATGGCTGGGGACGGGCTTTGCCGTGGAGTCGATTGCTGCCCTAATCGCCCTGCAATTGGTGCACGGATTCAGCTTTGGGGTGATTCACGCGATCAGCATTGAATTTGTCAGACGATGGTTCCCAGGGCGGCTGTCTGGACGGGGCATGGCGTTATACAGTGGCTTGGTGTTTGGTCTTGGAGGCTCTCTGGGTGCATTCGCCTCGGGTTATCTCTGGTCTTCGATTGGGGGTGCTTCTACGTTTTTGTCGATGTCAGCACTCAGTGCCGTCGCCGCATTTGTTGCGTTTTATGGTCTCAGAAACGGTGGCTTGGAGGCGTCTGAATCCCCTCGGTGAGCCTTTGGTTTGCGTGGTTTTCTGATACACTGCTCGGCTGATTCATGAGGAGTGACTATGGCCGGCAAGACCTTATATGACAAGTTGTGGGACAGCCATTTGGTGCGTCAACGCGACGACGGCAGTGCATTGATTTATATCGATCGTCATTTGCTGCATGAGGTCACTTCTCCCCAAGCGTTTGAAGGATTGGCCTTAGCGGGTCGAAGCCCTTGGCGCTTGGACGCAAATCTAGCGACCGTTGATCACAATGTGCCCACTCAAAACCAGGCAGCCGGTGTGGGAGCGATTGCGGATCCGACCAGCCGTCTGCAGGTGCAGACGCTCGATGAAAACTGCGACAGCTTTGGCATCACACAGTTCAAGATGGCCGATCCGCGAGCAGGCATCGTGCACGTGATTGGTCCTGAGCAAGGCGCGACACTGCCTGGCATGACAGTTGTGTGCGGTGACAGTCACACCGCCACCCACGGTGCGTTTGGCGCACTGGCACATGGCATCGGAACCAGCGAGGTTGAGCATGTGTTGGCCACTCAGTGTTTGGTGGCTAAAAAAATGAAAAACATGCGCATCACGGTAACCGGTCCCTTGGGCTATGGCGTGACGGCTAAAGACGTGATTCTGGCCATCATCGGGGAGATCGGTACCGCAGGCGGGACCGGATGTGCCATTGAGTTCGCTGGTGAAGGCATTGAGAGTCTCTCGATGGAAGGCCGTATGACTGTGTGCAATATGGCGATTGAGGCCGGTGCGCGCGTGGGTTTGGTTGCGGTGGACGAGAAAACCATCGAGTACGTTAAAGGGCGTCCCTATGCGCCAGTAGGTGATTTGTGGTCTGAAGCCGAGGCCTATTGGCGAACCTTGGTCAGCGATGCCGATGCGGTGTTCGATCACGACATTGTCATCGATGGCACCGTGATAGAGCCTCAAGTCTCATGGGGTACCAACCCTGAAATGGTCACTGGCGTGAACGGGGCAGTGCCTGATCCCGCTTTGATTGACGATCCCATCAAGCGCGGCACGGTGGAGCGTGCGCTGAAGTACATGGGTCTGTCCGGCGGACAGTCGATCCAATCGATTCGCCTAGATCGGGTATTTATTGGATCCTGTACTAACTCGCGAATCGAGGATCTTCGCGAAGCAGCCAAGGTGGTAGATGGAAAGCGAGTCGCTGACTCGGTGCTTCAGGCGATGGTTGTACCCGGTTCTGGCTTGGTTAAAGCGCAAGCCGAAGCCGAGGGCTTGGATCAGATTTTTTTAGAGGCGGGCTTTGAGTGGCGCGATCCAGGTTGCTCGATGTGTTTGGCCATGAACGCCGATAAGTTGGGGGCCGGGGAGCACTGTGCGTCCACATCCAATCGAAACTTTGAAGGGCGCCAGGGCGCTGGCGGCCGGACCCATTTAGTCAGCCCAGCGATGGCGGCTGCTGCGGCCGTGGCCGGCCACTTTGTTGATGTGCGCGACTGGCTGTAAGGAGCAAATATGCAACAACTAATTTCAGTCAGTGGTGTGGTGGTTCCGTTGGATCGATCAAACGTCGATACGGATCAAATCATCCCGAAGCAATATCTAAAATCGATCAAGCGGACTGGATTCGGTGTGAATCTGTTTGATGATTGGCGTTACCTCGATCCGGGCGAGCCCGGTATGGACCACAGTACGCGTCGGGTAAACCCAGAGTTTGTGCTAAATCAGCCTCAGTATCAGGGCGCCTCCATTCTATTGGCACGCGAAAACTTTGGATGCGGGTCGAGTCGGGAACATGCGCCTTGGGCCATTTTGGAATATGGCATCCGTGTGGTAATAGCGCCCTCATACGCTGATATTTTCTACAACAACAGCTTTAAGAATGGCTTATTACCTCTGGCCTTGAGTGCCTCTGAGATTGATCGATTGTTTGAGCTCACTGCGTCAGGGGATGCGATTGAACTCACCGTGGATTTGCCGACCCAGACGGTAAGCGGTCCTGAGGGCTTTGTGGCTTCGTTTGAGATTGATCCATTTCGGAAGACCTGCTTGCTTGAAGGCCTGGATGAGATTGGTTTGTCGTTAAAAGAGGCGGATGCGATCCGCGCATATGAGTCGCGGCGTCAGCAGGAAACGCCTTGGCTGTTTCAACAGGTGAAGTAAGCATGCCGAATATTGTGTTGTTGCCCGGTGACGGGATTGGACCGGAAATCGTTCACGAGGCGGCTCAGGTACTTGAGGTCGTCAACGATCGGTTCAAGCTGGGATTGCACATCGAGTCCCACCTAATCGGAGGGGCCGCGATTGATGCCCAGGGAGCGCCCTTGCCTGAGTCGACTTTGAAGGCGGCCCAAGCGTCCGATGCGGTGTTGTTGGGGGCAGTGGGTGGTCCTAAATGGGATAGTCTGCCGATGAGCGATCGTCCAGAAAAAGGGTTGTTAAAAATTCGGTCCGGCATGAACTTGTTTGCCAATTTGCGGCCTGCTTTGTTGTATCCAGAATTGGCCAGTGCTTCGACCTTAAAGCCTGAAGTAGTCTCCGGCTTAGATCTCCTGATCGTGCGGGAATTGATTGGGGGTATTTATTTTGGCGAGCCTCGAGGCATCGAAGGGGAGCCAGGGCAGCGTGTTGGGTTCAATACCGATCGTTATTCAGAGCCTGAAATCGAGCGCATTGGCCGTATTGCGTTTGAGGCCGCGCAAGCCCGTCAGGGCCGACTGTGCTCAGTGGATAAGGCCAATGTTTTGGAAGTGACCGTGCTGTGGCGTGAGGTGATGGAGCGCTTGAGTCTGGAATATCCAGATGTGGCTCTGTCGCATATGTATGTGGACAATGCCGCCATGCAGTTGGTCCGTGCGCCGAAGCAATTTGATGTGATGGTGACCGGTAACTTGTTTGGCGATATTTTGTCGGACGCCGCTGCTATGTTGACCGGTTCGATCGGGATGTTGCCGTCGGCCTCGATGAATAGTGATCAACAAGGTTTGTATGAACCTTGTCACGGTTCAGCCCCCGACATTGCCGGTCAAGACCTGGCCAATCCATTGGCTACTATTTTATCCGTGGCGATGATGCTGACGCACTCATTAAAGGCTCAAGATGCGGCGCAGGCAATCGAGTTGGCGGTAAAGGCCGTGTTGGCAGATGGGTATCGAACGCAAGACATTGCCACGGGGATGAGTGGCGAGACAGTCGTTGGGTGTCGAGCGATGGGCACTCAGGTATTAAACGCATTACAGAAGGGCTAAACCAATGCGAGTAGGATTTGTAGGATGGCGAGGCATGGTGGGCTCTGTGTTGATGGAGCGCATGCGAGAAGACGGCGATTTCAATGGCTTGGAATCGGTCTTTTTT
>CAJXXD010000012.1 GCA_913062835.1 uncultured Gammaproteobacteria bacterium | reverse complement strand
CCCAGTTGAGGCCAAACTGAAAGGCCATGGGCAGCCCAGTGGCTACGCCAATACCAAAGTTAAGAACGTAGAGCTTCGACCAGAAGCGGGCATGGTGGTAATAGTCGATGTTGCGAGTCTTGAGCCACAGCCCTTCAATCACGATGAGATAGATGGCCATGCCAGTGGTGAGCACGGGCCACAGCATATGAAAAATGGCTGTCAGTGCAAACTGCAACCGCGACAGATCTACCAAGCCTGAATCGATCATAAGCGCATCCTTTCGTTAACTTGCGGTAAGCTTACGCCCCTCTTTTTTGGAACAACGCACCTAATTAGCTCATGGATGACATGGATCAACCCACCGATCGAATCGCCTTGGTACAACAGCCGAACCAACGAGCCCATTTGATCCTCGGCAGCCTCGAGGCGATCAGCGCGATTGCATTGGCTGCCGTCTTAGCACTGCTGTTCGCGCCCCCGGTCACCGCCCCGTCGACATGGGCTGTGTTGGGCCTAACCGCCCTGGTGTTGGGCAGACGTTTGTTGGCCGATTACTGGTTTGGCCTGTCTGAAATCGCAGGCCAAACGGCCTTGGCGAGTTATCGCGCGCGCTTTTCACAACGGGTGATCGATGCGTTACCTCGGGAAACCTCCGGTTCCGTTGGCGCCCTGGCCATCGAGGGCACCGAGCCAATGGCGGCTCGACTTGGTCGATTCCCCACCATTCGACTGTTGTCGGTGATTCAGCCGCTTCTGGTGTTATCTGTGATTGCCTACATCCATTGGCCGGTGGCAGTCGGCATTTTGATCACGGTCCCTTTGATCCCGCTTCTTATGATCGTCATCGGCATGGGGGCGAAATCGGCAAGCCAAAAACAAGTCGACTCCCTGACACGACTGGGTGCCCATTACACGGATCGGGTCCGAGGCTTGGAAACCCTTTGGCTCACCGGACACAGCCAAGTGGTGAGTGAGGAGATTGAATCTTCTGCTGACCGACTGAGACGCGCCACCATGAAGGTGTTGAAGCTCGCCTTTTTAACCTCGGCAGTGCTTGAGTTTTTCAGTGCACTGAGCATCGCCTTACTGGCGGTCTATGTGGGCCTCACCCTACTGAATTTAATCACCCCATTATTTGGCTTGCCGATTAGCCCTGTGGACGGCCTGTGTCTTTTGATACTGGCGCCTGAGTTTTATAACCCGATCCGACGGTTGATGGCCGCCTGGCACGATGCCTCCGAAGCAAAAAGTGCCGATGACAAAGTCCATGAGATTCTGACGTCGGGTGCCCAAGGGCGCATCGAACCAGCCACTCGGCCAGCTCAACACCCCAAGGCCTTATTCGAGTTGTCAGAGTATTCGGTCGGCGTGGGCGCCAACCGAACCCTGATTCGCCCCTTTGACTTGGCGATTGAACCGCACCAGATCACAGCCATTTTTGGTCCATCGGGTTCTGGAAAAACGCAATTTCTAAATAGCCTCCTAACCGGTCAAGGTCGACTCGCTGGCCATCTATATTTTGACGGGCAACCGATAGACACACTGACTGATGTGCGTGAATCGGTGGCCTGGATGGGGCAACACCAATGGTTTGACGAAGGCACGGTATACGAGGCCTTGACCTACGGCCGCAACGATTTACCCGAACAGGCTTGCATCGAGGCCCTGGCCTCGGTGGGATTGTTGCCTCAACTCGGCGATCGTCCCCTCGAACGTACCTTGGGTGCGCGCGGCCAAGGTTTGTCTGGGGGCCAGTTACGGCGTTTGGGCTTAGCTCGGGCGCTCTTGACGAAGCCTACTTTAATGCTCCTTGATGAGCCGACCGCTCACTTAGATGCCGATGCAGCCGATCAAATAGCTGAACTGATCATGAACTTATCCGTGGCGGCGCTATTGATTACGCATGACGATCGATTTGCCTGCCTGCCGACACGCTATCGGCTGCACGATTGCGCGCTGGAGCCTCTGTCATGAAGCTGTGGCGCACTCTAAGAACACTCGAGATGCCCCATTGGCCTCTGTATCTGGCGATGACGCTGACCGTCATTATGACCTTATCAGCACTTGGCCTATTGGCCCTGTCGGGCTGGTTTTTGACTGCAGCTTCAATCGCAGGCTTAGCGGCTGCAGCCGGTGCCTACAGCTTCAATATTCTGCAACCCTCGTCGATGATCCGACTTTTAGCGGTGACTCGGACGGTCTCTCGATACGCAGAGCGTTTGATCAGCCACGACGCCACCTTGCATGTGGTGGTAAAACTCAGACGCCGAGTCTTTGAGGGATTGTTGGCCACTGTCGGTCGAGGGCATCGCGCCGATGACGAGTCGATTGAGCGGTTGATGCAAGACAGCTCTGTGGTGGAAGGCGCTTTACTCAGAACGTTGCTACCGCTTTTAGGTGCCTGGGTGGCCGCCCTCTTCACTCCGCTGTTGGCCGCCGTGATCGCGCCAGCTGCAATCTTGCCGGGCCTGATTCCACCGATCGTATTGTGGGTCACGCTGCGTCTCCGACGTGATGCCTATCGTCACTTAGCCGATGAACTGGACCAGGCCGCACGGCGCGCTCGAAACCGGGCATTGGCGCTCGCCGACGGGCGGGCTGAGTTACACCTGGCGCTGTCTTCCAGCGAAATCGAAAGACAGACGAATGCGGCCTATGCACCCCTGGCGGCCCTTCGGAATCGCCGAGTGCAGATGGAGTGGATCGATAAGATGATCATCGGGGGAGGCCATGCACTGGCCTTTGCCTGGCTGGCCCTACTGCCCTTGGACTTACCTATCTTAGTGGCCTTATTGCTAGGCCTGTTGGCCACCGCTGAATTACTGACTCCCGGGGTTGCCGTCAGCTATGAAATTCGACGCGTTGAGCTGGCTGTGGCTCGACTCCCGGAGCCCGAAACCCCGAAGGTCCAGGCAACACCGAGTCGCGCGCTGGTGATCGAGAATTTGATGATCGCACCTCAAATGGGCGAGCCCCCGATCACAGAGCCGTTTTCCCTCACTCTGAATCCTGGCGATCATATCCGCTTGGAGGGACCGAGCGGTGTCGGAAAAACCACCTGTTTACGCACCCTCGCAGGGTTTATCCCGCCCCACGCCGGCGCGTTCAAGCGGCCGTCCTCTGTGGCCTTTGTGGAACAAAGTCCCTGGTTACCCGCTGACTACCTGTGGCGATCACTAACCTTAGGACTCGCCGAACAGCCCACTGAAGATGCCTTTTGGCAGGCCTTGAACTTGGTTGAGTTAGATGACTGGGTCAGGCAATTGCCGGCGCAAGAAAAGACCTGGATTGGGATGGACGGCGTGCAACCCTCTGGTGGTCAATGGCGCCGTCTGGCGCTTGCTCGCATGGTGCTGCAATCTGCGGAGCTGGTGCTTTTGGATGAACCCACCGAAGGGTTGGAGCCAGCCCTCGCCGCGCGCATCCTGACGCGACTGACCGACCTGCTGGCAGATAGGATCCTAGTGGTCGTCTCGCACCGATCCGAAACCACCGAGGCCATTCCTCGAGGTGTCGCGCTTCGCCCTAAATCAACTCAAACGACAACGGGCTAAGACCTTCAATCTCAGCCCGTAATCGATCCCCTGATCCCACTGCGCCGACGCCCGAGGGCGTGCCTGTGAAAATCAAATCGCCAGCCTTTAAGGTTTGCAGGGTCGACAGATAGGCAATCAACTCCACGGTTTGATAGGCCATCTGAGATAGATCCCCCGACTGAACCAACCGCTCGTTCACAGTCAATCGGATCGCGCCCCGGGTTAACAGGCCTAACTCCGATTTGGGCGTCACCGGCCCGACCACCGCGGACTCATCAAAACTTTTGCCGATTTCCCAGGGCCTCCCTTTTTCTTTGGCCTCGGCCTGGCGATCGCGACGCGTGAAATCGATACCCACGGCATAGCCAAAAATAGCGGACTCCGCCTCGGCTAATGACAAGTTGTCACCCCCACTCCCGAGCATCGCCACCAATTCCACCTCATGGTGCAGGTTCTCTGTCATCCGTGGATAGGAGACGGTCGGGCCAAACACCACCGAATCGAAACTCTTCTGAAAATGAAAGGGCGCTTGACGATCCACTGCTCCGCCCATCTCGCGTGCGTGTTCTTCGTAATTCTTGGCAATACAAAACACCCGATTCACAGGGCGGGTTCCGCCTAGGGTGAGTGTGCATTCAGGGTGGGCCGGGGAATTCCAGTGATCGGACATGCTAAAACCTCGTATACTTAGCTCATGAGCTTATACCGAACCATCAAAACCTTCGACAACTATCCGTGCAGTCACCGTCAATGGCGGCACTTGGGGCATTGTAAATACCTACATGGGTATTCACGGAGTTTTACGATCACCTTTGGCTGTGAGTCGCTAACCGACTCAGGGTTCGGTGTCGACTTTGGTGACTTCGCTGAAGTGAAAGCCTGGCTCGCTCATTGGTTTGATCACACCACGCTCATTAACGAAGACGACCCAGAACGGGCGTTATTTGAAACCTTGCACGACAAACAAATCGTCGACCTGCGCGTCCTCCCTAATGTCAGTATGGAGCGTACCGCTGAGTTTGTGTTTGAGTTCGTCGATGCTTGGATTCGAAAACAGACCGACAATCGCGCCTTTGTGCTCGAAGTGGAGTGCCGTGAAAACAACAAAAATGCGGGACGTTACCTGGCGCCTCAGGCAGGCTGAGACAGACGGACTCGCGCATAGAGGGCCATCAAAAGCGCGCCCAATAGACCGACTATCAAAAGCGCGCCGATAAAGGCCGTCCACCCATAGAACTCATACACATAGCCCATGACCCAGGTTCCAAAGACCCCACCCCCGTAATAACAGGACACATACAAGCCATTGACCACCCCACCTAAGGCTTTGGCATTGTGATTCACTTCAGAGGCTGCCAGGGTGTGAATCAAAAACATGCCCAGACACAGAACAAAGACACCCATAAAGAGCTCCATCACGCCGCCAAACGCGAGTGCCTGCGACCCCAGCACAATGACGAACCCGATCGCACACACACGGACTGAAGACCCCAGCACGCGAACCCAATACCCGGCCAATAAGGCAGACACCACACCGACGCTGTAGCCGAGATAACTCAACCCAATCAGACCGGAACTGACCGAAGCATCCACTTCAGTCATCCGAAACGGGAGGTAGTTTAAAAATCCCGAGAACAAACAAAACGCACAAGCGACGGAGCCATACACCAGGGCATTGCCACGCCTTGAGAGCGCGTTCAAAATCCCAGCGCGGTCTGGCTTAGTCAGATTCAGCGGCTTAGGCGTCGCTCGACGCCAAGGTGTCCAGGTCACAGCTAAGAGCGTCAACGCCCACACTAAGGCCACTTGAGACCAATCCAACCAAAGCGCCATCTGACCGCTCAACACACGCCCGGCCATGCCCCCCACGATCGTTGAGGCAATATAAATCGACATCACCTTTGACAGGTCCGACCCTGAACGACCGGCCGTTAGATAGGCCATGGTGGCGGTCAAAATGGCAGGCATAAGAGCGCCCTGAAGCAACCTGAGAATCAACAAGCTTTCATAGGTCGGCGCCTGGCCAGCCAAGGCCATAGTCAGCGCCAGACTCGGGAGCGCCCACTTTAAAATGGTCAATGCGCTTAATTGCTTGAGCACAATGCCATAGGTCAGAGGGGCGAGCGCCATTGGGATAAGCGTCACAGAAACCAGCAACCCGGCTTTGGGCTTGGTCACTGAAAAGGCATTGGCCAATTCCGATAACAGCGGCTGTGGCGCGTACAAAAGACAAAAGCAAATAGCCACGACCAGATATAGGAAGACTTCACCGGATTGGTGTGTGCGTGTGGTCATGAGCCGTGGCGTAACAACAACGATTCGAAGCGCATCACGCCACGTTCAAGCCCTGTGATTGCCGTAAGCGGCCAGGGGGCATCTGGTGACATTTGGCGAAATAAGCGGCTGCTAAGCACCGGCAGTGTCGCTTGGTGAAATTGATGGCGTCGTAAAGTATCTAAGGTCAGCATTTGCCCAAATCGGCCTGCATCCACACGCAACAACGTCATGGGTGTGTCAGCGACCCATTCTCGATTCGTCATCCAACCGGTCAAAAACTCATCCAAGCCCACGATCCCTGGACTCACTTCGAGCCGCTCAGTCGCCCATTGCCCTTTCAATACCAAATACAAATCTGGGAAATCATCCGCTTCCACCAGTGTTTGACCCGCCTTGAGTGACACGGCCACCCCTTCATCGTGCCAATAACGATAATCACGCTCAGTGAGGGCAGACAGGAACTGCTGTTGCTCAAGCACGCGGCACCTCCCAGTGCAAATCAGCAGGCCCGGTTAATAGACCATTACGATCCACAACAAAGCGCGTACCTGGTCGTTCAATCAATTGCTGAATCACGTAAGACCGACTTGTACTATCTAAGCCCAATAGCCAGTGATCGAGCCACAAGATCTGTCCCGGCCGGGCCAGCGCGCGCGCCAATTTCAAACGATGCATACCGAGCGGACCGGCTAAAGCGGCCACCGCCCCCATGGAGGCATTGAGTCGGTCTTTGAGTTGCTCGATGAGATGCGTCGCATTGAGGGCATGCAAATGGCCTTCCAGTGTGGCCGCCTCAATCACAGGATCGATAAATAACCAGTCGCCCAAGGTGCGAGCCTCGCCATCTTTGGGATGATCGAGCATCACCACCGACAACGAGAGCGCTGATGCATCCAACCGAGCGACATCCATACCCCCGATACGTACTCGCCCTTTCTCAGGCACCACCTTTCGAATCAATAGGTGTTTTAACGTGGACAATCCGGCACCTTCCGCCGCGGTTATTCGCACGAGGCTTTCCGCTGGCGCATGGAAGGTCAATTCATCAAATAATGGTTTTTCCCCGGCATGACGACGAAACACCACCGACTCATAGTGCACCTCGCCCCCCAGGCTCAAAGGTTTGGACGGGAACAGCTCGTCGTCGCCGGCTGACTTTTTACCTTCCACCGGCAACAGACCCCGGAGACGCTCGAGCAGCACCAAGGCCGTCAACGACAACCCCATCAAGACCGCAGGCTCTTCGTCGTAGGTGCCCGCCATCGCAGGTATCACCAAACCGGCTGCTAAAATGGCGCGGCTGAATCGACTGTACTCAGCCACCAGCTCAATCCGCGCAACCACCCATTCAGTGGCTTCTTGCCAAACCGCTCGGACGCGCGCGCGGACTGAGGGTACGCCATCGCGAGTTAAACGGATTGATAACCACCGCATCGGCTGATCAATCGACGGCAGGTCAGGCAACAGACGTCGCACGTAAATCCAATAAGCCAGCGCCACCAGACAGGCCACACCCAACATCGCTGCGCCTAAGGTGGTGTTTTCCCAAAATAAAAGAGCGGAGGTGGTAATCCATGCACCCCCTAAACTGACCCAGCGCGCATTGGAAACGGCCAGAGCCAATCGATCCAAAGCCACGAGTGACAGACCCATCCAAATCACACAGCCCAACAACAAAAACCCATAACCCGCATCCAAGCCAAAGGCCGGCGAGTCCAGGACGCGGAGTGCCAAGAGTCCGGTTAGCACCGTGATCACCGAGACCAGGCCTGCCAAGACCACCAACCCAAAAGCCCGCTCAGGCTCTGGAAGCTCGGTACGGCTTAGGGTCGTTTCGGTGTTTTCAGTAATCAGCGGCGAGGCCATGTCAGGTGACAGCGCCTCCTCTGCAATCAGGGCTCGATCTAAAGCCTCGGCAAGCCAAGCCCGGAAGGTCGGCTGCGAGAGTTTTACCGGCCAGTCAACCAAGCTGTCATCAATGCCAATGGCGGTCATCATTTGCCGTATAGGCGCCACCAACTGCGCTCGGCCCAGATCACCGAGCCTTGGAATTAAGGCCATCGGAAGGCGCGCTTCAAAAACGACCGGGCTTTCTGCCTGAATACAGACACGCAGATGCGCCGACTCAGGCACCACAAACCAACCGGATTCAGGCAGTGGCATTTCACCGATCAGCTGCCCACCCACCAAAAAGCGCAATCGACCCGATCCGCTTCGAACATGCCACAAACGATCGCGTGCCAAGCCCGCTGAGACCTGGCCTGCATTGAGTGAAAATTGCTTAGGTGCGGTCGAGGTCGATGCCATCTCGCCCCCATAAATCCGACACACTCGACACCACGCACAAACGGATGCGAGCAGCAGCCAACCGATCCAATAACGCCAGTTGCCGCTCAGCCGACAAAGGCGCTAAGGCATCGATCAAAATCAAAGTCTCCGCCCCTTGCGCCAAGGCACGCGCGATCTGCAATGCGGCCGCTTCCGAGGAGGACAGACCGGCATTCTCAGGCCCGATCTGATAATCCAACCGCCCACCAAATCGCGTCCGCCAGTGACTTAAGCCCACCAACTCCATCAAATTCTCGAAGTGATAATCGGCAATTTCACTCGCGTCCCACGCAAAGTTGGAGCGGAGAGTACCCGGTAAAAACTCGGCATCTGGACCCAATACTGTCCAAGGCTGCCCTTCACGAACCCACTGTTCCGCGGCTGCGAGGACTTGCTCTGGGGTTTGGGTATACCAAATAGAAAGGCCGTAGGCGTCGGTATCAATTAAATGCTTGAGCCGTCGCATCAAGCGTCTAGGCGGTGCTTGGGTCATCACTTTCGGGGCTTTCGCGAGCGGCTGGGCCAACCGAAAATGCCGTGTCGGCAATAAATCCAGTGCCAAAAAGCCTGCCAAAACGGCCCAGACACCCAATGGCAGATCGACCCAAATCGACAAGGCGGCAAATCCCAAGACGGTATAGAACGCCAATACGCGCCCCCCAACATCTCGAGACAGTCGGGGAATCCAGTCCGGTGCCATCGACTGCAAAGCCAATGCCAGATCTTGCCATTGCGCCCTATGCACCAAGGTCACCGAGGTATAAGTTGCCGCCGCTAAAATCAACGCCGTCACCATCCAAAGCGGACCCAAATCACCGGCATCGGCGTGGATGACGATCGCCATCATGGCCGCCAAGACCAACCGGGCAATCACCACCAAGCTGAGGCCGAGCCACGGCAGTGAAAAAGCGCCTTCAGAGGCACTGGGTTCCAACACCACACCACTGGCTCGCAACCGACTCCAACGGGACAGCGCCAAGACCGAGTCGCCATTGACGGTCAGCACCCAGCCGACGAAACGACCACGCACCCGTCGGATTTCTCCTGAGCAATCGATGAATACCGTGCCAATTCTAGGCGGCTTCACCGGCTTAGAAACCAATCGATAATCTAAGGCGGTCGCGGCATCGGCGATGGCCTCAAAACTTGCGCCTGTGGCCATCAACCCATCGAGGGCTGCCGTCATGAGTCCGACCCGCGGCCTAACAGCGTGATCAAGCGCACGCGGCCCTCAATCACAGTGACATCACATTGTTCGCCAGGGGCCGGGATATCTGCGCCGGCATCCGTGACTACCTGTTGCACTCGGACCGTTTGGCGGAACAAACGCTCTGCGATCAGACGGGATCCAATCAAATCCCGGATGTCTTGTACCGACAACACTTCACCCGCCTCACGGTCGACACTCGCTTCCCAGCTTTGGCCGTTGCAGGTCACTCGAACTTCTTCGCCCAGCCGGCGTATCTTCAAGCGCTCTGGAATAAATACGGTCAACTCAGCCCGAGCGGTCTGACCCAACCCCTGCTGTGCGGTGACCACACCATAAATCTCAGTGGTCGCAGGCACCCGAATCGCCCACAAGCTGATCAACCAAATCACCAACAACAACACCAAAAATGGCCACAACCACCACATGCGTCTAGGCAGTCCGAGGTTGTCAGTATCAGATAAGGGAGGGTGATTCACGGCGGTCCTTCACGAACATGATCCAATCGATTTAAAACATAACGGAATTTGAGACCGGCTGCCTCTCCATCGGCGAGCGACTCCTCGCCTTCGTCAGCCACGATACGCGTTTCAGCTGACAGGGCTACGGCTAAAGCCACCGCCCAATCGGTCCGATGGTGCATCTGCAATGGCAAACTCAGCCCCCAGAGTGGCGCCTCCACGGTCCAGTTCACAGGCGTATCGGCATCGAGGTACCATTCGGCAACCCCCAATAAGGCGCCCGGCCCGCGTAACCGATCGTCGCATCGCACCGTACCCGCTAGCACTAACATCGGTTGCTCAAGAGGCAAGACGGCCTCGGGATCGGCATAGACGCCCCGGCCGGCCTGCACCATCCAATCCAGATCCTGATTTTCAAGGTGCGCCATCCAGGGATTCATTGACGCCCCCCGAGTAAATTCTCGGTCCGCCAGGCAAGCGGCTCGTCACCGGCCACTTTCGCGACCACATCGCCGGATCGAACCCAAGGATGGCCTCGTCGGGCAATCAATCGACCGGCCACCCGAGCCCGGATGCTCAATGCCGGCGAATTCGGCCGGTCGGGACGATACAGCTCTGCCACTAAGGCTCCGGCTTCAAATTCGTCGCCGAGTGCGGCATGCCATACCAATAAGCCCGAGTCTGGGCTGGTAATAGGATCCATGCCGGCCAGCGGCTTGATGGCGACAGATCCCTCAGCAGGAGCCACAGTCCGCCGAATCAATCCTTGTGTCGCTAAGAAATCGATGAACGCGGCCGCATCTTTGTCGGCCAACGCCTTAGACACATCCCGTGTGCCTCGAAGCTCACAGGTCATCGCAACCACTGGATTATCAAAACCGGCACCGGGAAACTCACGATCCAACACGGCCCAGAAACCCACCAAGGCGTCATCAAAGGAATCTGCACCGCTTTGCTCGGCGGTCAATACCGTCGAGGCGCCCAGTCGGATGCCGAGTGCCTCGGCCAATGCCTGATGTTGCGGGAAGGCATACAGATGCACCTCGCCTTCATCGTCTGAGTGCAGATCAAATACCCAGTCCGCCTCCACCGCGCGCGACTGCAATACCACCTGAAGCGCATCCACCGGTGATTCCACCGTGACGCCAGAGAGGGCCTCTTGCCAAATCGACCGCGCCATGGCGCGATTGGTCACGGGATTATCGGTCAACCGGCGTTTCACCTCGGAGAGTGTTTGCTCGGCAAGTCTTGGCATATCACGATTAAAATTCCGGCCGCTCGAGAGGTCTATTCGACCCACATGATGACCCCGGAGCCATTGTGAACCGCCAATTGGATTGGCTTGGGT
>CAJXXD010000011.1 GCA_913062835.1 uncultured Gammaproteobacteria bacterium | reverse complement strand
GGCCGGCGTGATGCGTCGGGAGTGCGTGGCCTGTGGTCATGAAGACGTGATTGCATTGGAAGACGGACCGTCCGAAATCACCACTCGAGTGAATTACACCGATCCGGTTTTTGATGAAGACGTCAAACCGGTCCGTATTTTGTTGGATGATTCGCCGCCTGAGACCTAAGTTGGCGTAATGCAGCCGGCAGCCTACTGCCAAGTGTGAGGGTGCGAAGCACGCCAAAACTGAAAAATGCGATGAATAGGCCGTCGACGCGGTCGGTGGAGACCAGTTGCAACACGCCGAACCACCCAAGGCCTGTGGCTACCACCATGCTAATGCACATATCCACACTGCGTGTCAGTCCGACAAAGACCCCATCGAGCCAGTAGGATAAGCAAAGCGCCGCCAAGATTACCCCGAACCACTGAAGCAGCCGTTGGGACTCAGATTGAACGCCCGTATGTTGTGTCAAAAGCTCGATGATGGATCCGCCGAACAGACCGATCACTCCGATAATACAAATCGTACACAGCACAGTCACAATGGCGCCCGCCCACAACCCATGAACGAACTCGCGAACCTGGCCGGCACCCAATTGCCGACCGGCCTCGATTTCTGAGGCAAAGGCAAATCCGTCCAACGCATAAGCGGCTGTTGCGAGTAGCACTAAAAACAGGCCCACAGCGGCGGCCTCAGTCACGCCGATCCGGGCGGCGTACACCGATAAAGTGACGAATACGGTTTGCAGCGCGATGGTCCGAAGAAAGAGCGGGCCATTGAGTCTGAGTAATTGAAGCATGCGCTCAGACATCGGCTTATAAAGACGGATAATCGATGCTTGGGGGTGCAATGTTTTGACCCAGTAGAAGCCGTAAAAAATACCGAGCACCTCGGCGATCACGGTACCGATTGCGATGCCTTTTGCGTTGAGGCCGAGACCGATGGCGAATACGAAATTCAAGAGGATGTTGACGGCATTGATACCGACGGCAAGGTACAGTGCTTCCCGCGTTCGCCCGAGCCCAATAAGCCAGCCTGAAACTGCAAACAGCATTAGACTGGCGGGTGCGCCATAAATGCGGATTTCAAGATAGCCTCGGAGCGGGTCGACGAGGTCAGCAGCCGGATCCGCGAGCGCCAATGCCGTGGGAATACCAGCCCATCCGATACCGATGAGGCACAGCCCGATCACTAGGCCAAGCAGCAGAGCGTTCCCGAGCGTTTCCAGTCCAATCTTTGGATTTTGTGCGCCGGTTGCTTGCGCCACCAGACCGGTGGTCCCCATTCGAAGGAAATTAAACGCCCCAAAGAACACAGCAAATAGCTCGGCGCCCACTGTAACCGCAGCCAAGTAATAGGCAGAATCCAAGTGGCCGGCGATCGCGGCATCGGCAAGACCGAGGAGTGGGGTGGCTGCATTTGCGATGATTAAGGGCCATGCCAGTGACCAGTGTCTACTGATCGCGATCCTTATCGGTCCAGCAGTTCGCATTGCGGGTCGTGTCTTCGGGCCAACAAAATGGTGAGAAAATCATTGGGATCTTTGACGTGGGGCGGGGCTTGAGGTCCGCCTTCGCGTTTCCGCGCCAAGGCAACCAGCCGAAGCATCCAGAAGCGGAGTGCCGCGGTCTCTAGTGCCAGAGGCCAATAGGTGATTTCCTGATCGGTGAGAGGGCGCTGGCTTTGATAGGCGGTGAGCAGGGCTTTGGCATGACTCGGAATGAGTCGGCCATCGGCGCCTGAACACCAGTCATTCAGGGTGACGGCTAGATCAAATGCAAAAGCGCCATCACAGGCATTATAGAAATCGATGATGCCGGAGAGTCGGTCTCCATCGAAGAGCGCGTTATCCATAAACAAGTCGCCATGAATCAAGCCGTTGGGTAACGCGGGTGCGACGGTGACAAAGGATTTAGAGCGCTCCACTTGGTCAATTAAGGTTGACTGATACTGAGCTTCGACTAAATCGGAGACTCGATCGACATTACCTTCCCACCAGGCATTCCAGCGATGGTTGTCTCGCGATAGGTCTGCGTAATGCTGCGTGGCCGCGTGCATTTTTCCGAGTGCCTCACCGATCTGACGGCACGCCTCGTCGGAACGTTGCTTTAATGTGCCGCCTTTTAGCCTGGGAAATAAAACGGCCGGTTTGCCTTTCAACTGAAACAAACGCTCGCCCTGTCGATTGGCAATGGGAATTGCGACTGGGACACCGTCTTGTCCGAGACGTCGGTTGAGCTCGATGAAAAAGGGGACTTCATCAAATCCTTGTTCTTCGAAAATCTGTAACACCGTTTGGTGCTGGGGGAAGGTCACGAAATAGGTGGTGTTTTCCACGCCCGCATCCACGCCCTCAAAGGATTCAAGAGCCCCGAGATCAAACTGGAGAGAAAAGTCTTGCAGCTCTTGCTGAGTTAATTCGGTGTAAACACTCATCGCCGTGTCCTGTGTAAGCGCGGTATTATGCCTATTCACAAGCAACTTCGACACTCTTGGGAGTCAATATGACTGCACCTTTGGTACTGGTCGACGGGTCCTCGTACCTGTATCGCGCGTTTCATGCATTGCCGCCGTTGACCACCAAATCAGGCCAACCGGTGGGTGCCATCCGTGGCGTGGTCTCCATGCTCAAAAAATTGGCGGATGCGACAGGTGCCGAACGGATGGCTGTGGTCTTTGACGCCTCGGGCAAAACCTTTCGAGACGACATGTACCCAGAGTACAAGGCCAATCGAGAGAAAATGCCGGACGATTTGCGGGCGCAAATAGAGCCGTTGCATGAGTTGGTGAAGGCGCTTGGGTATCCCTTATTGGTGATTCCAGGTGTTGAGGCCGACGACGTGATCGGCACCCTGGCTCACGCTGCGGCTGCAAACGGGGAGTCGGTCTTGATTTCCACGGGGGATAAAGACCTTGCCCAACTGGTCACAGATCAGGTGACATTGGTTAACACCATGACCGACACTCGCATGACCCCAGCGGGGGTGGAAGAAAAATTTGGCGTCCCCCCTGAGCGAATTATCGACTTTCTTGCGCTGACCGGTGACAGCGTAGATAACGTGCCCGGCATCCCAAAGTGCGGTCCCAAAACGGCAGCGAAGTGGTTAAACGCATATGGCACATTGGATGGGGTGGTTGAGCATGCCGATCAAATCGGCGGCAAGATTGGTGAAACCTTCCGCGAGCACATGCATGTGCTGCCTTTGTCAAAAGCTCTTGTGACCATCAAGACCGATTGTGACTTGCCCATTCATTTGGATGACCTGAAGCGGTCTGAGCCAGATATAGAGGCACTTCGTGCCTTATACGAGTCGTTGGAGTTTAATCAATTTCTAAAGCAACTCGACGGCAGCTCAGCGAAGCCATCGGTTTCTTTACCGTCAGCGGCGAAGCCTGTGGTTCAGGCACAATACGAGTGCGTGCAACAAATCGAAGCGCTGGATCGCTGGGTGGCTGAGTGCCGCAATGCCGGAGTATTTGCGCTCGATACGGAAACCACATCGTTAGTGGCACGCCATGCAAGTCTCGTGGGCGTATCCCTGGCGACGCATCCTGGAGCAGCCTGCTATATCCCTGTAGGACACCGTGAAGGCACGCAGATCTCGATGACCGATTTACTGACCCGGCTGTCCTCACTGCTGTCGGATCCCGAGTGCACCTGGGTGGGCCATAATCTTAAATACGATCTGACCGTTCTAGAATCCGTGGGCTTAACACCGAGCTGTCGGCTCGCAGATACCCTGTTAATGAGCTATGTCTGGGATGCATCGGGCGGGCGCCACGATATGGACAGTCTAGCCAGTCGCATCTTAGGTGTGACGACCGTGCCTTATGAAGCCGTGTGTGGAAAGGGTGCCAAGCAGATTGGGTTCGATGAGGTGGACCTCGAGGCGGCCACGCACTATGCAGCTGAAGATGCCGACATCACCTTGCGATTGCATCAAGTGTTTTCGGCACAGTTGGATACAGAGCCTAAGTTGTTATCGATCTATCAGGATCTCGAATTGCCTGTGATGCAGGTGCTTCGTGTCATGGAAAATCACGGGGCATTGATCGACGCTAAGATTTTGCAGGAGCAATCGAGTGCGCTGGGTGAGCGGCTGGCGATTTTGGAGACAGAGGCTCACCAGTTGGCAGGCCGGGCGTTCAACTTGGCGAGTACCAAACAATTACAAGAAGTACTTTTTGATGAGCTTAAGCTGCCGGTTTTGAAAAAAACTCCGAAAGGCGCTCCCTCAACCAACGAGGAAGTCTTGTCGGAATTAGCGCTCGACTATCCCTTGCCGAAGTTGCTAATGGAGCATCGAAGCTTGTCTAAGTTGAAAGGCACTTACACCGATAAGTTGCCTGAGGATTGCGATCCAGAGGACGGTCGCATCCATACTTCTTTCCACCAGGCGGTGACCTCGACGGGACGGCTATCGTCTTCAGATCCCAATTTGCAGAATATCCCGATACGCACCGAAGAGGGCCGTCGAATTCGAAAAGCGTTTGTTGCCCCGTCGGGTTGGTCGGTGATGGCCGCTGATTATTCGCAGGTGGAGCTCAGGATCATGGCGCATTTGTCGGGCGATGACAGTTTGGTCCGTGCATTTGCGCGGGGCGAAGACATTCATCGTGCTACGGCCGCTGAGGTCTTTGAGGTCGAACCGATGTTTGTGACCGATGAGCAGCGCCGTCGTGCCAAGGCCATCAACTTCGGTTTGATTTATGGCATGAGTGCCTTCGGCCTTGCGAGGCAGTTGGGCATTGAGCGCGCAGAGGCGGCGCGCTACATCGACATTTACTTTGACCGCTACCCGGGCGTCCGTCATTACATGGATCGCACTCGAACCATGGCACACGAGAAAGGGTATGTGGAAACCGTGTTTGGCCGTCGCTTGACGTTACCGGATATTCGGTCATCCCAGGCCCAAGTGCGACAGGCAGCAGAGCGGGCTGCAATCAATGCGCCAATGCAGGGAACGGCGGCTGATATCATCAAACGGGCGATGTTAGCCGTGGATGCGAAGCTAAGCGCCGAGTCACTGCCCTGTAATTTGCTGCTTCAGGTGCACGATGAATTGGTGTTTGAGGTGAAAGATGAGGCGCTGGAGACGGCACGCTTGCTGATTCGAGAGGCCATGGAGGGCGCGGCTGCATTGTCTGTGCCTTTGGTCGTGGAAATCGGTATGGGTCCGAGTTGGTTTGAGGCCCATTAAGTTTTTTCAGATTTTTTTGAACTTTTTTGCAACCAGGGAGTCAGAGTATATAAGACGATGAGATTCCCTCGATTCGCCCGACATACCCCTGTCGGTTGTTAAACCCCGGAGTGAGCTACCGGGGTTTTTTATTTTCAGTCCTCGGAATTGACTAAGTGGCCTCGAATCCAGGCTGACGCCTCGGCCAATCCCAGTTTGGTCAAGCTTGAAAAATTGAGCACGGTGGATTGCGGCCGGCTCTTCTGTACTTTCAATCGCGCACTGGCTGCTTGGTTTTTACTGAGTTTGTCGCTTTTGGTGAGCAACAACAGCGTGTCCATGCCCCGGTGGTCCGCAAATTCCAGCAATTGTTGATCGAGATCAGTCATCGGCAATCGGCAATCCATTAACACCACGAGCCCAATCAAAGTGCGCCGTTCGGCGAGGAATTCACCGAGGTTTTGCTGCCACGCTTTTTTCATCGCTTCCGGAACTTTGGCAAAGCCATACCCCGGTAAATCCACCAAAAATCCCCCGGTTTGCGGTACTTCGAAGAAGTTGATGAGCTGAGTGCGCCCCGGTGTTTTGGACACCCGTGCCAATGCCTTTTGACCTGTTAGGGTGTTGAGGGCGCTGGATTTGCCGGCATTGGATCGCCCGCAGAATCCGATTTCGGGGCCGGCTTCAGGCGGACACAGGCTCAATTTGGGCGCGCTGATGGTAAAGCGTGCATGGGCCAGCAATGGATCGAGTTGAAAATCACGCAAATTGGGCTTATTCCTAAACTGCATAAAAACGAAAGGTCGTTGTATACTACTGCACTTTAAACAAATCGCGTTCGAAACCGAGAGAAGAGAGCAATGAAGCCAATCTGGACTCTAATGGCAGCGAGCATGGTAGCCACGATGGCCCACGCTGCTGACCCTGTGAACACTGCCTACGCTGGAAATGCCGAGGCAGGTAAAGCCAAGAGCGTCGTGTGTGCGGCCTGTCACGGAGCCGATGGCAACTCGGCCATTGGGGAATACCCTAAGTTAGCGGGACAGCACGCAAGCTATCTGACCACCACATTGAAGGCCTATCGCGATGGGTCTCGTGTCAATGCCATCATGCAGGGTATGGCGGCACCTTTGTCAGACGAAGACATCGCTGATTTGGCGGCTTATTATGCTGAACAGTCCGTGACACCAGGCGCAGCCGATCCTGAGTTGGTGGCGCGTGGAGAGGAATTGTTCCGGTTTGGGGACACGGCCAAGGGCATCAGCGCGTGTGCCGCATGCCATACTCCAACTGGCGGTGGTTTAGCGTCGGCAGGATTCCCATCGTTAAAGGCCCAGTGGCCAGCGTATACCGAAGTGCAGTTGAAGGCGTATCGTGAAGGCACTCGCGTGCACAACATGATGAATGGCGTTGCGAAAAATATGTCGGATCAAGACATCAAAGCAGTCGCCAGCTACGTATCGGGGCTTCGGTAAGTATGATGCGCTGGGCTTCGAAACTGCTTTTGGGGGCTGCGCTCCTGTTAAATCAGGCCTGTGCGCAAGAGGGTTTTCAAGATGGCGTTCATTACCAGACGTTGTCTAACCCGGTGATGACCGCAGATCCGTCCAAAATTGAGGTTACCGAGCTGTTTTGGTACGGCTGCCCTCACTGCGATGCGCTGGACCCCTCCCTGAAGGCTTGGGTGAAAACACTGCCTGAGGACGTTAATTTTGTGGCCATGCCCGTGGTGTTTGGCCGTTCCTGGGAGATGCATGCACGTATGTTCTGGGTGGCGAAGAATCTGGGGCTGCTCGAGCAAATGCACGAGCCCATTTTCAATGCGCTGCATCGTGAAGGGCGCGCTCTGCAATCCGAGTCGGATGTGGTGTCTTTCTTTGAGCAGTTCGGTGCAGACCCTTCTGTGGTTCAGCGTGAGCTCAGAGGCTTTGCAACCGAGAGTGCGCTTCGTTTAGCCGACGCGCGCGTTCGTGCTTATGGCATCAGCGGTGTACCCGCTTTGGTAGTGAACGGAACGTATGTGACGAGCGTGTCACAGGCCGGTGGTGAGGCGGCGCTGTTTGAGGTGCTTAACCATCTAATTGAGAAGTCACGGACTCAGTAAGAAAAAAGCCCGGTTTTTCCGGGCTTTTTTATGGTTACCTTTCTGTCCTTCCCTTAGAAATCGATTAGATCAGATGCAGTGGCTTTTTGTTCACGCAATGCTTTGGCGTAGGCTGAGTCCATTAAATCGATTTCAACCGTCAGATCGGGCGTCAGACTGAACGCTTTTGTGCGACGGATGCGCGCCCGCAGTTCTTGAGTTTCCTCGTCATTTCGATACAGATGGAAGAATCGAAGAAACTGCTTATCGTTTGATTCAATTTCAGACATGGCTGAGTAGCAGGGCGTCACCCGACCGTATTTGTCGCAAATGCGACTCACCAGTTTCGCTTGTGTGCGCTCATCGTTAGGCAGGCCTTCCTGTTGGTAAAAGATGCGAACAATCTTGCCTTCTGGGTCGTGCGTGATGGTCAGAAACTCTTTGGCTGGGCTGTCGAGCGCTTCAAACTGCTCAACTGTATCGCCGATTCGTAAGCCCGCTACATCAAATGCGCTGACGAAAGCCGAGAGACTGAAACCAATCAATCCGGCGGTCCATTGAGAAGTGGTTCGTTTCATATTCATCATGGGTGCAGTCTAAACCAATCAAGTTGCCACTGTCTGTGTAAAACGGGTGTAGACCCGATCCAATTTCTCGAGAGCCTCATCGATCTCAGTCTCTGTGATGATCAATGGGGGGGCAAATCGTTGTACGTTGGGACCCGCTACAAGGGTGAGCAGTCCTTCTTCGTGACCAAGACTGACCAAGTCGGGGGCTTTGCCCGCCCAGCGTTCTCTCAGAACGCCCCCCACCAGTAAGCCGCGCCCACGAATTGTTTCAAACAGACCGTGAGCGTCGTTGAGTCGCTTTAACTCGCTGATAAATCGCTCGCTGAGCGAACGCACATTGTCTAAAAAAGACTCGTTATTGATGATCGATAGTGCTTTTAACGCCACCGCTGTGCCGAGCGGGTTGCCGCCATAGGTACTCCCATGAGTACCAGGGACAAGGTGTTTGGCAATCGACTCGGTACACAGCATGGCGCCGATCGGAAAGCCACAGCCTAAGCTCTTGGCACTGGTGAGAATATCAGGAGTTACACCAGACGCTTCATAGGCGAATAGATGGCCAGTACGGCCCATGCCGGTTTGCACTTCGTCTACGATCAGTGCAGCGCCCACACGATCGCATGCGCTGCGGATTTTTTCGAAAAAGGTTGGGCAGATGGGTCGTACGCCGCCCTCACCTTGAATCGGCTCGACCATAATGGCGCAGGTCTTTTCTGAAACAGCGGCCAGAAGTGCGTTGCAATCATTGTAGGGCAGGTGCCGAAAGCCTTCTGGCATGGGCCCAAAGCCTTGTCGGTATTTAGGCTGGCCGCCGGCTGTGACGGTGGCAATGGTGCGCCCGTGAAACGCGTTCTCGAAACAGAGAATCTCATGCTTTTCGTCTCCGGCCTGGTCGTAGGCCGCCCGACGGGCTGCCTTGATCGCTGCTTCGTTGGCCTCAGCCCCTGAGTTACAAAAAAACACGCGATCGGCGAATGTGCTTTTAACTAGGGCCTCGGCCAGTTGGATCGCAGGTTCGTTGGCAAGTGTGTTTGATAGGTGCCACACTTTGTGTGCTTGAGTCGTGAGCGCATTGATGAGTTCTGGATGGCAGTGACCTAGCGCGCTGACCGCGATGCCGCCAGCCAAGTCCAGGTACTGCCGATTCGCTTGATCTGTTAGTCGACACCCCTGACCTTCGGTCATCAGAATGGGAGGCACGCCATAATTCGGCGTCAAATAGTGCGCGTAGTCAGTTAAGTCGGTCATGGTCGGGCGATCTAATCCGGGCGATGAGCATGACAGTATCATCGCATGCTAAGGCTTGAAAAATGAATCGGATTATTTAGTCGTGGAGCATCATTTCAACGTGAGCACAGACACTCCTTCCAAGTGCACCCAGGTGATAGCCGCCCTCGAGCATGGAGACAATGCGCGACTCTGCGTGTCGATTGGCCACGTCATTGATTAAGGTAGTGACCCAACGGTAATCGTCCTCCGACAGGTTGAGCTCGCCGAGTGGGTCTTCTGCGTGTGCATCAAAGCCCGCTGAGATGAGAATCAGTTGCGGTTTGAACGTATCGAGCGCGGAGAAAAAGGGCGTTTCAACCTTGTTTCGATACTCAAGTCCGCTGGCACCTGCATTGATAGGTACTAAGATCAGGTGATCTCCTGGCGTGTCGTAATGCCGATTGGGGTAAAACGGATGTTGGAAGGAGGAGCACACCATCACGCGGGGATCGTCTTTGAAGATATCGACCGTCCCATTGCCGTTATGGACATCAAAATCAATGATGGCGACCCGCTCTAACCCGTGCACTTCAATCGCATGGAGGGCAGCCACCGCAATGTTATTGAATAAGCAAAATCCCATAGCCTGTGATTTTTCGGCGTGATGCCCTGGGGGCCGGGTGGCACAAAAGGCACGGTGAATGTCCCCAGCTATCACCGCATCGACGGCTTGGCATCCAGCGCCGGAGGCTAGCAAGGCTGCCCGTAAAGAGCCGGGCCCCATCGAGGTATCGCTGTCGACGGGGATGAGATCACCATTGATTGCGTCGTAGCCGATTTGTTCGATTTCGTGAACGTATTGGTGGGGGTGCGCGCGTTCAATTTGGTCGAGCGACGCAGGCTCTGCCTCATAGCGAACCAAGTCGAGCATCAGCCCTTGCGCTTGCAAGCGCGTATCAATGGCCTGAAGCCGCATTGGATGCTCAGGGTGCATCGGACCCATGTCATGGATCATGCAATCATTGTGAGTAAAGTAGCCGATATGCTTCACGAAACGCTCCCTTAATCCGAGAACTGTATCACTGGCCAGCCCTTTTCATTGGCGACTGCGGCTAAGGCATGATCTGGGTCAACTACAAATGCTTGGTCTGCGTATTCCAATAACGGACGGTCATTGATTGAGTCTGAATAAAAGTGAATGGTTTCAGCGCGCGCTTGTCGGGCAGACAGCCACGCTTCGAGTGCCACGACTTTGCCTTCTCGATAGGTGGGTGTGCCTACGAGTTCGCCCGTGTACTCTCCATCGATCACTTCGAGTTCGCAGCCTAAAAAGTCATCAACCCCGTGGAGCTCGGCGATGGGTTCGATAACAAAGGTGTTGGTGGCTGAAATGATCAGTGTGAAATACCCCTCGGTTTTATATTGCTCAACGCATGCCAGTGCGCGGGGCTGAATCTGGGGTACTACGATTTCATCGACGTATTGCGTGCGCCACCTTTCGACTTGCTCTACGGGATGACTCCTCAGGATGCTTGAGGCAAAACGGCTGTAGTCCCGAATGTCCAACTTTTGCTCGAGGTAATCCTGATAGAATCGTTCATTCGCATCTGCGTAGGCGACGGCATCAACGGCGCCGATATCGACCAAGAACTGGTTCCATGATTTGTCGCTGTCAAATGGAATGAGGGTGTGGTCGAGATCAAAAATGGCGAGTCGCATGTCAGTCCTTGGCCATTGAGGCATGGGTGAAAAGTTGAAAGAATGCGAAGGTTTCTCAGGAGTTGCAAGCAATGATCGATCAGGACGGATTTCGGCTAAACGTGGGGATTATCCTCGTGCATCCGACCGGATCTGTTCTCTGGGCGCGACGGCGTGGTGAGGATGCTTGGCAGTTTCCGCAAGGCGGTATGCAGGCAGGCGAGACTCCAGAGGATACTCTGTACCGTGAGCTGCACGAGGAGCTCGGGATCTCTCGCGACAAAGTCTTTGTGCTGGCCCAAACTGCGGGTTGGCTTCGCTATCGTCTGCCGAAATCGCTGATTCGTCCGAGAGGGAAAAAGACCTGTGTCGGACAAAAGCAGCGCTGGTATTTGTTGGCGCTCAATGACCCCTTCGTGGTGCCGGATTTTGATGCCACGGATCATCCCGAGTTCGATGCCTATCAGTGGGTCAGCTATTGGTACCCCTTGAGCCAAGTGATTCCGTTTAAGCGAGATGTCTATCGCCAAGCGATGATGGAATTGGCTCCAGCGCTTCGCTGGTTTGGTCCCATGGCATGTTAGAGACCCTCCGTCGCCTAGTTCAGGCGGTAACCGATGCAGAGAGCCTGGATGAGGCTTTGGTCACCATCGTGACCCGCCTGAAAGACACCATGCAAACCGGTGTCTGTTCAGTGTACTTGCTTGATGATCAGACCGATCGATGGGTGCTGATGGCAACCGATGGTTTGAACCCAGATTCAGTTCGAGTGGCCAGCCTCGGTAAAGCCGAGGGCTTGGTGGGTTCCGTGGGTAGCCGGGGCGAATTACTGAACTTAGACGACGCCTCGAATCACCCATCATTCCGTTTTTTGCAAGAGACGGGCGAAGAGATTTTCCAATCGTTCTTGGGCGTGCCCATCGTGCACCAGAGAGAAATACTCGGGGTGTTGGTCATCCAGCAAACCACCCCACGTAAGTTCAGTGTTGATGAAGAAGCGTTTTTAGTGACCGTGGCT